>CAUYYY010000150.1:0-5663 GCA_963577165.1 Planctomycetota bacterium
TTCAGGTGTCAGGAAGCAGGGGATAGGGAAAATGACGAAAGCCCACGCCGCGTTGCGAAGCGTCCACACGTCCAACTTCCCGGCCATTCTCCAGCAACTGGGCGCGTCGCTGCTGGCGACCACGTACCAGGCGGGCAAGCTGGTAATGGTCCGGAACGACGGGGGTGTGATCAACACGCATATCCGCGCGCTGAGCAAACCGATGGGCATGGCTCTCGGTGACCAACGATTGGCGATCGGCACAGCTCAGGAAATCATCGAATTCCGCAATGTGCCGGCCGTGACATCGCGGCTCGGGCCATCCGATAAACTCGACGCCTGCTATTTGCCGCGGCACGCGAAATATGTGACGTTCCAATTGGCGGAAGTGGCTGTGACGCGGAGGTTGTTCGCAGCGATCCTCGACCGCATTGAACGACTCGCGCTGCCGCCACCGGTCGTCGCTCGGTGCAGTGAGTAGAATCCTGAGGTGGCCAAAATTTGGATGCCGGGGAGAAAGGTCCGCGCACTACGAGCGTCGAAGCCCGACCTGGGCACCTGGCGGGCCAAGATTCCGGCGATGGGAATTCAGGAATCAGGTCAGCAGGTGAGGAAATGGCGAAAAATCCCGCCGCGCTAGACACGCGAGGGGGTCGCAGCGTGTCACAATCACGACACTTCGAGCTTGGATCGGTTTGCGCGTCAACTCATATAGGAAATGTCGGTTGGAAGAAGTCATGCCATGAATCAAAGCAATAGCTCCAAGACTTCGCGTCGCGGTTTTCTGCATTCCTCAGCGTCCGCCGCAGTGGGCGGAGCGCTCGTGTCCCAAATTGGGCTTCCGAACGTCGTCTCGGCTGCGGGCGGCTGCGGGTCGGCCTGATCGAATGTGGCTCACGCGGAACGGGAGCTGCCGTGAATGCCCTGACTGGCGACAGCAACGTCGAACTGTCCGCGATGGGCGATCTATTTGAAGACAATCTGGCTTCGAGTCTGGACCTGCTAAAAACAAAGATGCCGGAAAAAGTCAACGTGCCGCCAAAACGACGACTCGTCGGCTTCGATGCTTATCAGCAAGTCATCGATAGCGACGTCGATGTGGTGCTGTTGACCACGCCGCCCGGATTTCGTCCGCAGCATCTCAAAGCCGCCATCGAAGATGGCAAGCATGCGTTCGTGGGAATCACTACGGCCATCGACGCGCCCGGAGTACACTCGGTCCTCACATCGTCCAAGCTGGCCGACCAGAAAGGACTGGCAATCGTCTCTCGTTTCTGCTGGCGGTGCCATTACGGCGCCCGCGCGGCACTGGAGAAAATTCGCAACGGCGCCATCGGAGAGATTCGCGCGATCTACGCCACGTATTACACCAGCGGGCTGCGACACAAGTATCATAGTGAGCGCACGCCGCAGATGACCGACTTGGAATGGCAAATTCGTGACTGGTACAGCTACCTCTGGCTTTCAGACGATCTAACCCTTGTGTTGGCGGGAAGACATTCGGTCGACAAAATGTCCTGGTGGCTCGATGATGAAATGCCGACCGCGGCCGTTGCTGTCGGCGGCCGCGTCTTTCCTGCGGACGGGAACACCTACGATAACGGCTTCGTGGTCTACGAGTATGCCAATGGAATCCGGGGTTTCCTCGGCTGCCGAACGCATGACGGGTGTTACACGTCAAACTTGGACTACATCATCGGCACCAAGGGCACATGCGCGGTAGGACATAACCCTGTCATCGACGGTGAAGTCCGCTGGCGCTACAAAGGTTTCCAGAAGAGTAAGCATCAGATCGAGCATGACGAACTGTTCGCATCGATTCGCGCCGGCAAGCCGATCAACGACGGTACCCGCATGGCCCATACAAATCTCATGGCCATCATGGGGCGAATGGCAGCCTACACGGGTAAGAAAGTCACCTGGAAGGAGGCGTTCCATTCGCAGCAACGTCTCGTGCCGGAAAAGATGGATTGGAATACAAAGGTCGAACAACTGCCGCTCGCAATGTCAGGGCTCACAACGCTCACCTAAACTGTTGTCCTCAGAACCTTATCTGTGTTGATCGGCGTTCATCGGCGGTTAATCCTTCGCGCTCCGCGTCGCGGCTAAACAGTAGGTGAGTGGTTTACCGCAGTGCCGCTATCACCTCTACGCAACTGCCCTTGAGCCGGGCGGCTGAATTCGCTACAAGCTGGCCCTCTTCTGCTCTCTACTGACCACACGCAGTGGCAGTCTCGCTGCCGGAGGATGTTTCATCATGCGCTATGCTAGCATCATGCTTGCATGTTGGGCGGCTCTTGTCGCCACCGTCAACACGTCAACGACCATCGCGGCCGATAAAACGTTTCCCTATCGGGCCTACGTTAACTCGCGCGACGTCTACGTCCGCAGCGGGCCGGGACGCGACTATTACCCCACGGAAAAACTTCAGCCAAGCACTCCAATCGAAGTCTACCGACACGATCCGGGCGGCTGGTACGCCATCCGCCCAACCGAAAAAAGTTACAGCTGGGTTTCTTCTCGCTATATCAAACCGGCCGGCGACGGCCTCGGCGAGGTCACCCGCGACAAGGTCGCCAGCCGCGTGGGCAGCGTCTTGAGCAACGTCCGGGACGTGATTCAGATTCGGCTGGAAAAGGGCGAGCTGGTCGAGATCCGTGACGAGGTGAATTTTGGCGGGCAGACCTGGTACAAAATCGCGCCGCCTGCCGGCGAGTTTCGCTGGATATCGGGCCGGTTTGTCGATCGCAAGAAACCGCACGACGGTGTGAGCCAACCCCGTCATCGCCGTGCGACGAGAAACGGGCGGCCGAACGACTCGCCACGGCAAATCGCCCAGGCCGACGACGCGGCACTGGCCGACCCAGAAACGAGCGAATACTCAGACGAAACAGATGACCCCGTTGCGACCGAAGATGTCTTAGCCGACGCCCAGCCGATCGACGACGATACTGCTAACGACGCTGCCGCCGACCCGACGGATGAAGTCCAACAGGCCGTTTATTGGGCCGAGGCACCCGTCAGCGAGGCGTCTGACAGCGAAGGCCGGGTTGAAAAACCGAACCGTGTCGCACCGGATCTAAAGGGCGCCCTCAAAGAAATCGATCTACGGCTCTCGCAGATGGTCGCCGAAGAACCGACCGTTTGGCATTTCGCCAACATGAACGACCAACTTACCGAGTTGCTTGACCGCGCCACCACCGCACTCGAGCGCGGGCGGGTGCGACAAGTGCTCAGCAAGATCGCCACGTTCGAGGACATCCAGGCCCGCTACCAACAAATGAACCAGCTGCAGGCAACGACCGATCGCGCGAATCAACAGTTAGACGCGACGCGCACGACGCGACGCCATGACAACCGTGTGCAGAGAGCGGTCGCCTGGGAAGACGCCGACCACCGGTTCGATGGCGTCGGCCTCCTGCGGCCGGTTGTCTCGCGTCGGGCCGACGCACCACAATACGCCTTGGTCGACCGCCGAGGCGATGTGCTCACGTTCATCACGCCTGCCCCGGGTATGAATCTACGGCCGCTGCTAGGCCAGCGAATCGGTGTGACGGGCACCCGCGGCTTCATGCCTGAGTACAATCGTCCGCATGTGATGGTGCAACGTATCACGGCGCTCGATACACGGCAGCGATAGCGAACCTGGCTGCCAGCTACTTGCTACTCACCGCTTTCGACGGCGCTCTGCGAGCCGCTTGGCCAGCGCCGCGATACGCGGATCGCCGTCGCGACGAGCCAGCTCCTCGGCACGGCTCACGAGCTGGTGATCGCTGCTGGTGGCCATCGATGAAAAAGCCGGCCAGCCGGCGGCGTCCGTGTCGGTGGCGAGCACGAGCAACCAGGGACGTGCGTTGATGCCAGCCACGGTAGCGAGCGTGTCCACCAACCGCCGGCGCACCTGTCGAGATGCGTCAGATCACGGGCCAGCCGCAACTCCGTCTCACTGAGCCCACGTCGTTTCAATTCGCGGGTTGCCGTTTCCAGCGTCGCTCGATTGGTGTCGTGTAACAAACGCATCAGGGCCAGCGGCTTCTGCTTGGCAAGGAAAGCATTGAGATCGGCCGCTTGTGTCGCCCGGAGCGTGTTGCGAGCCATCGCTCGGGCAGAGCCGGCAGATTGCAAATGGCTCGCACCGCCGACGCCAGTGTGGATTCGGCGAGCGTCTTTCGACCCGGGTAGCGAACTGGGCGGCTGCGGCGAACGGATCGGCAGCGTACCGGGGGGCGGCATGGGAAGCCGTTTAGGCGCGCTGTTGGCCTGGGCCGTTCTCTGAGGGCCGACCGTTGGCACGGCGGGTAGCTTGGGGACCTGGGCCGTCTCGACTGGCAGACCGCCACCCGGCACCGGCGCCGTCTTGCGGAGGTCCGACTCAACTGTTGCTGCGTTGACCGGTGTCCGCCGGCCCGTGGGCTCCGCCTCGCCGAGTGGGTCGAACACGGCCTGTGGCCATTGCCCTTCGGATTGAGGATTTCGGGTCGTGATGTGAAGAAGCACCGCGTCGCAATGGGCCAACAGTTGCACACGATCGACCGACGTGCTATCGATCGGCCGCATAAGAATCTGTTGTGTTAGCCGAGCGGCCAGCCCCCGCGCGGCCGGACCGAACTGGTCGACGTGTCGGGCCAACGCCGCCGTCAGCAGCGCAAACTTCACGGCCTCTTCGTCGGCCGATAAGAGCATCCAGCGCTCTGTCTCGTCCAGCAGGGTGCGTCGCGCCGCTTCGGCCACGCTGGCACGCTCGGAGCCGAGAAGCTCTGTTAAGACAGAGATACTCGCATCGCCGATCACGCGCAGCTGGTCAAACGCGCCAGCGATCTGGCTGTCATCGTACGTGGCCAACCGGTCTCGCCAGTCATTGACCAGCAGGCGATCTTGTGCCGGCCACAACCACACCACCAGGGCAATCAGACAGACGGCCATGGCCGGCGCGACGAGTATCGGCCAATAAGAAGTTTTCGACCCGCTGCGGCCCATTTGTCGCTTCCTTACAACACGCATGACTTTCGCCGGGCAGTCCGGCGCGACGCGATGGCATTCTCCGCGATCGGCCGGAAACGGGCAATATCACGTTCGGCACGCGACGAAAAACTCGAAGCCCGGACGACGCCACACCCTTGTCACCAGCTGCGGTTCGCCCTGGTAGGCCTGCCAGGGCATGGGATATAATAGGTGGCCCACTTAATCAGTTTATTGTATGTTTGGTCTTCGGCATCGTGTGCCGATCGGGCGGCGTACGAATCGGCTGCTGAGGCGAACCGCGATGGGGCCGCCTGTCGTCATGGATGGCCGTTTCGTCATATCTGAGGGCGATTAGCTCAGTTGGTTAGAGCACTAGCTCGACAAGCTAGGGGTCACTGGTTCGAGTCCAGTATCGCCCATTCGTTATAACTTGTTGCCGAACTTTGACTTAAGTACCTGCCAACGTATGGCAGTGCGGCCTGTTACCCGAAGCGCAAAACGGTACATACCGTTTTGGTGTCTCAATAAGGGAGGGCACGCACATGCCACGTCTTACGAATTCGACTCCGAAGTATCGAAAACATCGGGCCAGCGGTCAGGCCATAGTCCAGCTTCGATCAGCGCATATCGCAGGTAACGCTGCCGCCGCGATCTTCGCAGAATCTGCCGCCGCATCCCACGAGCGATACGGCGGTCCTCGTTGCGAGAGACTTCTTTGCTCG
>CAUYYY010000151.1:0-5619 GCA_963577165.1 Planctomycetota bacterium
GTTTGGCAGTCACCCATTGGGTTCTCCTGTCACATTGGCATGAAACGCGCCAAACCCCTTGTTTTCAAAGGGTTGGCGCAAATTGCATGCCAAAGCGAACGGAGTCATCTGGGAAATATGGGGTTAAGAAAATGATCCAAGCCACCATCCAGATCGCTGCGACAATAACGCTTGTCCGTGGCCAAGTAGTGTGACGAGAGTTCTTGTGGGCGATTGCCATAAAGACCACGGGAAGGACTGCACTCACTACTGCAATGAATACAGCAAAACCCTTATGTGTGGCAACAAGGTACGACACATATTACAGGAATGATGAAAACCCACCCCCTCCTTCTCCCGTAATTAACGACCAACTCTTCGAGCGCCTTTGGCGATTCATTGAATTGTTGTTTGAAATCGGACATTCAGATTCACCCCGAACAAATGGAGCTAAGATATTCCGGCCTACCTGCCTCGTCAACGAAGGCGACGACCATGACCTATAGCTGTCGCACCAAATCCACGGCGGACTTAACCGAGCGATACCACAGCGATCATTTCGCCGACTTCTTTTCAGACGGCGTTGTACCGAGCGGCCATAACTCCCAGCGGCGGACAAATATCTCAGCCCCTTCTGTTTGGAGCAGGATCTTGCCGCCCGTCGGTTTAACCTCGGAGCAATGATTGACAACAACACCGTTCACGATGTTGGTAATCTTGTCTCCGTCGCAGACCACTTCGTAGCGCGTCCACTCGCCAGAAGGGCTTTCGACGTCATCTCGGCCGCGAAAGCCGAGTTTGTCTGCCCAATCGACATCACGGCCCGACCAGTTGATCCGGCCGCTCCCGAGGGTAACTTTCTCGCCTCCCTTTTTCCAAACCTTCCGTTGCGGTCTTTGGTAATCTCAGCGGTGAGTGTGACTGGATGCTTAGTAGTAAGCGACAGAAAATCTCCGACGCCGCCTTCAATGATTTGTGCTTCGATCGAAGCCATCCACATGCCGCCAAAACCGCCGTCCGGCCCGATGCAATGTACCAGTAAACCGGAGTCTCGTGCCCGATCCTTTCTCGCGCCCCAGGTTTGCTCACCCCACTTGAACTCGCAAAGCATATGGTAATTCGCATACTCACGCTTTGTCGTCAGTCCGCCCCAGCCATCGCCACTGACCCGCAAGATGCCACTGTCGATCGTAAAGACCTCGCGTGGATCCTCATATTTGGTGTCCTGTAGCCAGGTATAAAATCCCGAAAGATCGTCTGCGAGCAAGTTGATTGGCTTGTTTGTCGGAGAAATCGGAGTGGAGTCTTCCGCGACAAGCTCTGAAACCCCAAGCAGACTGATTATGACGACAACGAAGCCACTGTGAACCAAAAACGATCGAGTACGTTGCATGGCTGATTACTCCTCGTGTTCGTGTGAGTCGTACACACGCAGAACGGACGTGGAACCGGTATTCCAGCCTCTCGCGGTGCTACCCGTTTACTTTAGAGTATTTTACGTTTGCGTATACGGGGCCATTCTGTCGAAAACGCCTTCACCCACGGGCTTGAAACCCACGCTCCTTGCGCCCGTGGCTCGCCCTCAGAAGCAGTCGTAAAATGCTCTAATAGGTCCGATCGCTGGGGCCGGCGCGCCATTGGTCGAACAGGGCTCGGCACGCTTCGGCAAGCAGGCCCGATTCGAGTGAGACGCTGCTTTGCCCTGCTCGAACAAGCTCGGCGGCCGGGAGGTGCAGCTCGTTGAAACCGACTGCCGCGGCATCGGCGATCAAAGCGCCGTAGTAGACCGTTTCGACTCGGGCCCAATGCAACGCGGCCATGCACATGGGGCACGGCTCGCAAGTGCTAGCGACGATGGCCCCTTCGAGAAAAATATCGCCGGTCGCAAGACACGCATCGCGGAGCGCGTTGATTTCGGCGTGGGCGGTAATGTCCGTATTGGCCAGCACCCTGTTGTGGGCAGCGGCCAGCAGTTTCCCATCGCGAGCAATGGCGCAGCCGAACGGGCTCTGGCCGGCGGCGATTCCGGCTTGGGCCTTCTCGATGGCCAGTTGTATGAGTTGGGACGGATCGAGCATTGAGTAATGGGGAATGGGCAATGGGTAAGGAGTGATGAAGGGTCAATACTTGAAATGTTTGATGGTTTCGCCGTTGGCCTCGATTTGTGAGAGCGAGTCGATGCCAATTTGCAGATGGACGTCGGCCCATTGGCGGCTGACGGCGGCATCGCGCTCTTCGGTTTGAAAACCGTCGGGCATCATCGGCAGGTCGGAGACGAGCAGCAACGCGCCCCGCGAGATCTGATTCTTGTGTCCGATAACAAACAGCGTGGCGGTTTCCATATCAATCGCGATGGCCGTCATCTCTTGAAGCTGGTCCTTGAACCGCTGATCGTGCTCCCAGACGCGGCGGTTGCTGGTGTAAACGACGCCGGTGCGATACTCGAGACCACGCTCGACAAGCCGCTCGGAGACGAATTTGTGCAGCTTGAACGAGGGGAGCGCGGGCACGATGGCTGGCAAATAGTCGTTTGACGTTCCGTCACCGCGGATGGCGGCAACCGGGAGGATGAAGTGTCCGATCTCGGTGGACTTCTTTAGTCCACCGCACTTGCCAAGGAAAAGGACACCCTTGGGCTGTCGGGCGGAGAGCAGGTCCATGATCGTGGCGGCATTGGGAGAACCGATGCCAAAGTTGACGATACTCAGTCCGTCGGCGTTGGTGGCCGACGGCATTGGCCGGCCCTCGCCGCGAATCTCGCAGTTGAATTTTTCGGCGAACTGCACCAGATAGGAGTTGAAGTTCGTGAGCAGGACATAGTCGCCAAACTCGTCTACCTGCATGCCCGTGTAACGCGGCAGCCAGTCATTGGCGAGTTCGAGCTTGGTAACCATTGCGATTAGATTAGAAGTAAAGAACCGCAGATGAACGCAGATTTCTCCACTCCCAAGCAGGGCTTGAGCGCGAATAAAGTTTGATGTCAAGAGTAAAATGATGTGATATGCAACGAATCATCCCCTAAAATCCTAACCTTAGGATCGCCCGTTAAAAACTCCACGATTTCAGCAGCCGGGGTGCTTTCAAATGTGGAAGTAGTTTCCTTATCTGCGTTCATCTGCGGTTAAATTCATTCATTGCGTTTCACTTGGATAACATCAGTCGAGCGCGACGGTCACCGTTTTCGATTCGGTGTAAGCCTGCAGGCCGGCTTCGCCCAGTTCGCGGCCCATGCCACTCATCTTGAAGCCGCCGAACGGTGCGCCGGCATCGAAAACGTCGTAGCAGTTGATCCAGACGGTGCCGGCCTTGACCTTGGCGGCCAGATGATGGGCCTTGCCAATGTCGCGGCTCCAGACGGCGGCAGCCAGACCGAAGTGCGTGTTGTTCGCGCGACGAATGACCTCGTCGATGTCCTTGAACTTGAGGACGGCCAGGACTGGTCCGAAGATCTCTTCTTTAGCGATCGTCATTTCGTCGGTTACGCCGTCGAACAAGGTCGGCTCAACGTAGTAGCCACGGTCGCCATGACGGGCGCCGCCGGACAAACATTCGGCACCTTCGCTTTTGCCGACATCGATATAATGCAAGATCCGATCGAGTTGATCCTTATCGATCTGTGGGCCTTGCTGGGTATCGGTATCAAAAGGATCGCCAATCTTGGTCTCGCGGTTTTTGGTGGCCAGCCGCTCGACAAATTCGTCGTGAATGCTTTCCTCGACAAACAGGCGGCTGCCGGCACAGCAGCATTGGCCCTGGTTGAAATAGAGGGCAAAGTGGGCGCCTTCGACCGCCGCGTCGAGATCGGCATCCGCAAACACGATGTTGGGGCTCTTGCCGCCCAGCTCGAACGTGAGCCGTTTGAGCGTGTCGGCCGCACTACGCATGATGATTTGGGCGGTCGCCATTTCACCGGTGAATGCGATCTTATCGACGCTCGGGTGTTTGACGAGCGCGGCCCCGGCTGTCGGTCCGTAGCCAGGCACGATGTTGATCACGCCGTCGGGAATACCAGCCTTCTGGGCGAGTCGGGCCATGCGAAGACAAGTCAGCGGCGTCTGCTCGGCCGGTTTGGTGATCATGGTGCAGCCGGCAGCCAGCGCGGGAGCCCATTTCCAGGCCGCCATGAGTGCGGGAAAGTTCCAGGGAATGATCTGGCCGACGACGCCGACCGGCTCGCGGCGGGTATAGGTGAAGTAATTGCCACGGATCGGAATCGTGTGGCCCTGAATTTTGTCGGCAAAGCCGGCATAGTAGCGGAGACAATCGACGACGAACGGCAGGTCGGCCCCCTTGGCATCGCTGATCGGCTTGCCATTGTCGAGCGTCTCGAGTGCGGCGAGTTCGTCCTGCTCCTCTTCGATCAGATCGGCCAGCTTGTTCATGAGTATGCCACGGTCGCGGGCGTCCATCGTGGCCCAGGGACCGTTTTCCAACGCATCGTGGGCGGCGTCGACTGCCAGGTTCACGTCGTCGGCATCGCCCTCGGCAATTTGGGCGACAACTTCTTCCGTGGCCGGGTGAAGTGTGTCGAACGTCTTGCCGCTAGATGACGGGATCCACTTACCGCCGATAAAACATTGGGTTTGTCGGACTTGCGGTCGACTTACGGTTTCGGTTGCGGTGGCCATGACGGGGTACTCCTCGTTGAGGGGGGAAAGCGCCAGCGACCAATCGGACGCCCAACGCAGAGCATTTATCTTTCGGCTCGCCATTCTACCGAATTTACACGCAGTACAACATGGTGGGCCAATTTTGGATCTGGCGAAAAGCGTCAGGTAGCCCCTGATCAAAGGAATAGGGGCAAAAACTCGAATCGCTGGCCGTCGAATAGGCCCCGGTCACTGAGTTTGATGTCGGGAATCACCAGCAGGGCCATGAACGAGAGAGTCATAAACGGCGCTCGAAGCGGCGAGCCAAGTTGCTTGACCAGGGTGTCGAGCCGACCGTAGGCGGCGCCAACTTCTTCGCAAGTGCCGGTCGACATCAGCCCGGCGATGGGCAGCGGCAAGATCTCCCGCGTCGGATTATTGGTACCAGACAGGCCCTCGACTACCGACAGCCCGCCGCGAGCTTCGATGACCAGATTGATCGCAGCACAAAGGTCTGCGTCATCGACACCGACGGCTATGACGTTGTGCGAGTCATGGGCAACCGACGAGGCGATCGCACCGCGTCGGAGACCGAAGTTCTTAATAAACGCCACAGCGGGCGGTGCGTCCTGATACCGATTCACCACGGCCAACTTGAGTATGTCGCGCGATGTGTCCGATACGGCATGGCCGTCGATGATATTGGGCTCGACAACGTGAAGACGGGTGATCAATTGGCCATCGATGGCTTCGATAATGTGCATTTGATCGGAGGTGGCCGGCACGGCAAAGTCATCGGGCGAGCGAGATGTGGACGTGAACCGGTTGACAACAACCGGCTCGACACGTTCGATCAATGATCGGCCCGACTCGGCGACGAGACGACCATCGATATAGGTATGCAAGACGTCAAACGTTTCGAGATTGTCGACCTCGATCAAGTCGGCCGGGTCGCCTTCGCGCAAGAGGCCGACATCGAGCCCGTAGTGCAAGACGGGGTTCACGCACGCGGCTTGCAAGGCATTCATCAGCTCGATGCCGTTTTGCACCG
>CAUYYY010000152.1:0-5576 GCA_963577165.1 Planctomycetota bacterium
AAGATCAACTTCCTTTCGCTCATGCTGGCCCTGTTCTGTGGGACGGCATCGCTGCCGCATATTCTGATCCGCTACTACACAGTGAAGGATCAAGCGTCGGCGCGAAAAAGCACCATCGTCGGGATCGGCACCATCGGGTTCTTTTACGTGCTAACGCTCTATCTTGGTCTGGGAGCGATGACCAGCGGCCAGCTCGACATCACTAACAGTAATATGGCGGCCCCGCTGTTGGCCAAAAGTTTCAACGAATGGCTCTTTGCGATCATCTCGGCCATTGCCTTCACAACCGTGCTGGGAACCGTTAGTGGTTTGATCATCGCCGCGACGGGAGCAGTCGTGCATGACCTCATCACGAGCTTTTTTAGAGTGAAACTGACCGATCACGAAAAGGTTCGCGTTGGTAAATGGGCAGCGGGCGTGGTTGGCGTGATCGCGATCATTCTCGGGATTCTGTTCGAGAAGATGAACGTGAACTTTTTGGTCGGGTGGGCCTTTAGCGTGGCGGCGTCGGCGAATCTTCCGTCGTTGGTGATGCTACTATTCTGGAAGCGGACCACCAAACAAGGGATCACGGCTGCCATCGTGGTCGGGATGGTTTCCTCGCTCTCGTGGATTCTTTTAAGTGGAGACACCTACTCGGCCGTCTACGGTTTGCCCGCGGATCAGGCATTCGTTCCGTTCAGCCAGCCTGGCATCGTGACCATCCCGCTTGGCTTTATCGTGTTGATCGTCATTTCGCTATTCACGCAACGGACGGGAACTGCCGAGGTGATCGCCAAGGCCGGCCAGCCGGTTACTTGAAAAACGCCTGGCGCCCAGGTCGTGGTGCGAAGAACCATTTGACGAGCGCAACCAGCGGACGTGTGGAGAGCCGCGAGCACTTCAGCAGCGCGCCAGATGCCGCCACATGCAGCGAGGCGGCAAGCGACCGCCCGTTGGCAGCGCCCTTGCTCAAAACAAGTGGCACCACAACAGATCGGCATCGATCTCCTGGCTGACACTCCGACCCAGGTGGTCATGTTCGCGGTGGAGCCGTCGCTCTACTTCGTCAACTGAGTGACCGGTCAATCGCGCGGCGGTTTCCAGATCGCCCAAGGGCCGGAGCGGCGCGTCGGCCGGGCGGAGATCGTTTTTTTGAATCATGCGATGGCTGTTGGTTAATTGCTACTGACCGCTAGCTACTTGCTACTCGCTACAACGACAGCGGACTGTCCTCTTGCTTCTCGGGCACAAACGGTCCGTATTTCACCATGCTTATGTGCTGCGGCCCATCGATGCGATAGGCGATGCCGCGCCAATCGACACGACGTAGTCGGCAAGTGGACGTGAGTGCTACGGCGTAAACGATCTGCGTGAGCGGCATCGCCAGCACATACTTCAAGCAATTGACGAGGGTGAGCCATCGGGTCGATTCATTGCGTGCCTTGACGATCGGGTGAACCGCGATTTCCATGACCGGAACGATCAGCGTGATGGCCGCTTGATAAGAGAGTATTCCCGCAACACTCCAATACGTTGCCATCGTATTTCCAGTAACCAGGCTTCCGACGAGCAGCAGCAGTGCTAGCATGGGTGCGATGGTGGTCACAGCCCCAAGGCCAACCACGAGGATCCACGCCGGATGATAGAGTCGCATGTTTAATAGTTGTCTGCGAACCCAGTAATAATATCCGCCAAGATCGCATTTTTCTCGATTGACCATCATCAGCGACGGGACGAACGCCAGTCGCATGCCAGCCTTTTTTAGCGTCGGGTAGAGCAGGGTGTCTCCACAGAGCGAATGGCTCCATTGTTCGAGGAGATCGGTCTGCTCGAAGACGCTCATTTTTACGGCGACCGTTCCGCCCCAGGCGATCTTGTACCAATACATCTGTACGACCGCAGCGGCATTCCAAATGTAGCGGACCAAGGAACCCCAGGAAGTGTTCTGAGGCATGTACCAGCGATTGCCGGTGACGCCCCCGACGTGCTCATTGTCCAGTGCGGTTGCCAGCTCGCGAAGCCAACCTGGATGGGGAACCGTGTCGGCGTCCAGTTGGGCGATGAAGCCATAGGAGTCGTCCAACGATTGCACCACCTGAACCACGCTACTGCAATACAGGCTGCAAGTGTTGCGGGGTTTTTCCAGGAATTGAATATGAACGTTTGCAGCATTTTCGGTCTTGAGCAACCGGCGGAGGACGGCATGGGCCGGATCGTCCGGATGATCGATGATGACATGCAGGTCGTAGGCCGGATAGTCCTGCACGAGCAAGCCGCGGATGCAGTCGTCCAGGAACGGATCTTCGCCGCGAAGACAGAGGATAACAGCGGCTTTCGGCGCCCGCTCGTCGGTGATCAACGTCCGCTTCCAGGTGCGCAGCACGAGGACAAACCCCAGCACAAGCAGTCCCTGGCAGAGAATTAGCGTCATCAAGACGCAGAAGAGAGAAACGGCAATGACTTCCATGCTCATGCTCAATAAGATACCAGTTGGCCGCCGGTCTGGCGACCAGGGCTAAAAAATGTCCGCCGTCGGTCAAACGGCCAACAACTCTTCCGCGTGACCCACCGACTGGCGGATCTTCGTGACGAAAATCTTCAATAGCTCGACCGCGCCTGCTGCGGTGAGTGGCCGCGGGTCGTAGTGTAAGGTGATCGACAGCCGCTTGGCGTACCAACTGGCGGCAAAAGCGGCACACATATATGGTGCGATGGGCGGGGCAATCTCAACATGATCCAGGCGAACATTCCCGCACACGAGCCGCCCCTCGCTCTTTGGTAGGGGACCACCGGCTAGAGTCTTGCCAAGATTCGTGAACACGGCCGAAGTGTGGCAGCGCCGGCCCGCGGCCGTGCGCCGCAGGCCGCCCGGCAGAAGACGGTTGGCATAGAGCGAGAAAATGAACGTGAATCCGAGCTGGAGCCGCTTGATCAAATTCATCTCGTCTTTCACGCTCTCAAGCAATTGTTCCGCGTCGGCCATGTCGACGCCACGTCGGTCGAGGAACACCGAGCTAACAACATTCGCGGCAGGTGTGCGCCGGTCGGACGCACGGCGCAAGCTGATCGGGATCATCAGCCGTAGCCATTCCTTTTCGTAGCTGGCATTGTCTTCGCCGCCCGTGTTGTCGCGATGACGGAATTCGCGGATCGCCAGGAACAGATCGCGCGTGAGCAGGTCGTTCGCCGTGACGCCCAGTCGCTTGGCAGCCGTACGAAAAGCGGTAGCCGTTCCACGATCGAAGTGGTGAGCGCAAAGTGCCGGATACGGATCGGGCGGATCGCTGTCGGCAGGATATCGATCGTGTGGAACAAGTGGCTGAGGAGCACGCATGATGAATTGTCTTATGCCCAATAGGCCGACCGACTGCTTGCGAGCCATCTTCAGTAGCCTGAAGACGGTCAGATTCATCGAGCCGCGTTGCGGCAAGCGGTCTTGATCGAGTGTCGGCAACGTGAGCCCTGGCAACGCCTCGGCGGTCTCGTTCGCATAGGCAATCAACAGATCGTGAATGAATTGAAAGATGCCCTGACCGTCGCAGCATGCATGATGGAACTCGACCAACAGATCCGAGTGATCTCGATCGACCGTGACGAGCAAGCGCAGCCCGGCCTTGCAGGCGAGGTAAAGAGCATCGGCCCTCGGACACTGCTCGGAGACGACCGCCTTGTTCCAAACGATGGCTGGCTCCGCCTGGTCGACCGAATGCCAGCAAGGTCGTCCACGTCGTTGGATCACCGTGGCGGACAGCATCGGATGGCGGGTCAGCGCAGCGCGAGCAGCAACCTCGAATGCCTCACGATCCAGAGCACCGTCGAATCGCAACCGGATGAAGCAGACGCACGGATAGGCCCGGCTGTCCTGATACAGCATCAGTTCTTCGAACGGTGTGACAGGGAATGTGGCCGTCATGGGTTGTTAATAGTAGCAGGTCGCTAGTAGCAGACATACGCCGCAACAGGCTGCCACTGTTATACTTCGAGCGACCGCGACAGACAAGATATGCTTCGGGGCTGGGACGGCCACACCCTTTTAGCGTCGGCGGCCGCGCCGAATCGTCAAATTTCAATTCTCCATTTGCGATCCGACGACTCACGGTTCGCAAGCGGACCCGCTAAACTTGACTGAGGAGTTGAAGCAATGGAACTCTCGACGTTTGCCTTGTTGATGGCGGCGGCCGATTTGCTCATCGGGCTACCGTTGCTTGTCGCCCCGGCTGCCACGGCCAATTGGCTGATTCGACTCATGAAGACAGAGCACACGTATCGGCTCATTGGCGCCGTCTTCTTTGCCATGTGCATCGTGCCGCTGGCCGGTTCTTGCGAGGTCACTTTCGATGTGGCGGGCATCATTCGACTGGTGGCCCTGCTGGGCGCCGTAAAATGTCTGATCATCTGCTGGTGGCCAAAGTGGCAGGCACGGTTGGCTGAATCGATGCTTTCGAGCCCACTTGGCCTGCGGCTCAGAGGCGTAGTGATCGTCGTTGCCGGCGTGCTGTTCTTGCTCGCGGCCTGCGAGTTGCGGTGACAGACATCTCATTCCGGACGGATCACGATCGGCAGTCGTGCGGTGATGCGGGTGCCTTTTCCTGGCGTGCTGTCGATCGTGGCGGTGCCGCCGAACAGCCGGGCTCGCTCGACGATGCCCCGCAGTCCGAAGTGGTGGCTGGGCACCTGGTTGACATCGAAACCAATGCCCACGTCAGAGATTTCCAATAACATGTGGCCATCGGCTTGGGTGAGCCGGATTTCGGCCTGGGGCGACTTGCCGTGCCTTCGCACGTTGGTCAGCGCTTCTTGTGCGATGCGAAACGTGGCCGCTTCGAGCATCGGATCGAGCCGGTCGAATTGCACTTCGTGATGGAACGTAATGTCAATCCTTTCGTCGCCCGTTTCTTCGGCCACCAGATAATGGATTGCCTCGACGATCCCTTTTTCGTCAATAATCATCGGCCGCAAATCGCCAATCATCCGGCGGCCCTCGCCGATGGCCTTGCCGAGTAGTTCTTTGACCTGATCGCACCCTTCGGGCACATCGTGGCCTGATTTGGCCATCTGATAGGCCAGTGCTTCGAGCGTCATCTTGGCGGTGATTACGTACTGCAGGAAGCCGTCGTGAATCTCGTGCGAGACGGTCTGTCGGTCGCGTTCCTGGGTGTTCAGCAAGCGGCGGAGCAACTGCTGCTCGGAGCGGAGTTTTTCCTCGGCCAGGCGGCGATCGGTGATATCCGCTCCGATACCGATGATTTGGAGCAGATTGCCTTCGGCGTCGAATCGATTCACCGAGTTCCACGAAACGGTCCTCCGCGAACCGTCTTTGGTCGTCAGCACCATGTCGTAGTTGGTAACCGACCCGGACCCCTTTTCAAAATCTTCCAGCAATTTATCAACTTGGCGACGCTCGTTGCCCGGATAGAACAGATCCCACCAGTTTTTGCCGATGACCTCACCGGGCGTATAGCCGGTCACGGTCGTAATCGCACCGTTGACCGATAGAGTCAATCCCTCGGGCGTGATGCCGCAAATGATCGTCGGGGCACTGGTGACAAGGTGAGAACTGAATTCGTTCGATTCAAATAGTGTCTGTTGCAACT
>CAUYYY010000153.1:0-5576 GCA_963577165.1 Planctomycetota bacterium
TGGCTGCCGCTGTACCACGACATGGGGCTTATTGGTGGTACGCTTCAGCCTTTGTACATGGGGCAACCGAACGTACTTTTTTCACCGACTCAATTCCTTCAGATGCCATTCCGTTGGTTGCGAGCCATTTCAAAATACCGGGCAACGATCAGCGGCGGTCCGAATTTTGCCTACGATCTCTGTGTCGAAAAGATTACCGAAGAGCAAAAGGCCTCGCTCGATCTGAGCCGATGGAAACTGGCCTTCAACGGCGCCGAGCCCGTACGAGCCGACACCATCACCCGATTCTTCCAAGCGTTTGAATCGTGTGGTTTCCGACGCGAAGCGTTTTATCCCTGCTATGGTCTGGCCGAAGCAACGCTGATCGTCACGGGTGGGTTCAAAAACTCGCTTCCGACCGTCCGTTGTGTCGACAACGAGGCGATGGAAAGCCATCAAGTCGTCGAGGCGCTGCCCGAGGAGGAAGGTTCCCGCGAGCTTGTCAGTAGCGGCGGCAATCTGCTCGATCAGCAGATCGTCATTGTCGATAGCAAGACCAAGACCGAATGCCCCGACCATCAAGTGGGAGAAATCTGGGTGAGTGGTCCGAGTGTCGCCCAGGGCTACTGGAACTGGCCCGAAGAAACAGAACTCACGTTCGAGGCCTATATGAATGACACCGAGGGTGGCCCGTTCCTGCGTACAGGTGATCTAGGATTCCTGCTCGACGGCGAACTGTTCGTAACCGGACGACTCAAAGATCTGATCATTATCCGAGGTGTCAACTATTACCCACATGATATCGAACACACGGTCGATCAGAGCCATGAACACGTGCGGCCCGGTGCGTCGGCCGCCTTTACGATCGGCGATGACGGTCAAGAACGGCTCGTTGTCGTTCAAGAGGTCACCCGCTGCCGCGATATTTCATACGATGAGGTTTTCGAGGCCATTCGCCGTGATGTAGCGACCGAATTCGAGTTGGCGATCGATTCGATCGTGCTTATTAAAGCGGGCAGCATCCGAAAAACTTCGAGCGGAAAAATTCAGCGGCACGCGAACCGTGCAGGCTTTCTCGATGGCTCGCTCTCCGAACTGGTACGCTGGCCGTCTGCCGAACCCTCGCGACAACCGGCCGCCCGCAAGAAGGCACAACCTGCCACGCCCGCGGCGCGCACGCGTGACGCCGATAAAGTCATCCCGTCCCCAGTTCCTGAAAAACTGGCCCCCGAGAAATCAGCCGACCGCATCGAGCAGATTGTCTACCAGCATGTTCGCGACATCGCCCAGGAGCGGTGTGGCCAACTAACACTCGATTCGAACATCGTCGAGTTGGGACTCGACTCGCTCGAGCGGATCGAGATCGCCAACCGCATTGAAGAAACCTTTGGTGGACGCTTTCCCGACGACGTACTCGCGGAAATGGAAACCTGTGGTCAGGTCGTCGCGGCGGTCGAGCGATATTTGGGCACCGAACCACGACCGAAAAAAGTGCGGCCGAAGGATCTGGTCATCCCCCGGGCCAATTACGATTTCAGCGAGTTCCCTGAATATCAGCAACTCAAGCAACAGAAGCAGCATCTTGAATCGACCGGACTGCCGAACCCTTATTTCGCAGAGCATGAAAGCGTGACCAACGACACGACACGGATCGATGGTCGCGAGTTGATCAATTTCTCTAGCTACAACTATCTCGGCATGTCGGGCGACGCGGTCGTATCGTACGCGGCCAAGCAGGCCATTACCCAATACGGAACGAGCGTCTCGGCCAGCCGTCTCGTATCGGGTGAGAAGGCGCTGCATCGCGAACTCGAGCGGGCCATCGCCGATTTTATTGGAACCGAGGATTCGATCGTTTACGTCGGTGGACATTCTACGAATGAAACGACAATCGGGCACTTATTCGGTCCGGGCGATATCATTCTCCATGACGCCTTGGCCCACAATAGCATTGTCCAAGGTTGCATTCTTTCTGGGGCGCGACGTCGCCCGTTCGCGCACAACGATTGGCGCGAATGTGATCGACTGCTCAACGATTTTCGCCACGAGTATCGCCGCGTACTGATCGCCGTCGAAGGTGTCTACAGCATGGACGGCGATTATCCCGATTTGCCAAAGTTCTTGGACGTCAAGCAGGAGCACAAGGCCATTTTGATGGTCGACGAAGCCCACTCCATCGGCACGATGGGGCCGCATGGCCGTGGCATGTCCGAACATTTCGAAATGGATCCTCGCGACGTCGACCTGTGGATGGGCACCTTGAGCAAGTCGTTTGGAAGCTGTGGAGGTTACATCGCCGGCTGCCGGCAGGTTGTCGAATACTTGAAATATACTGCTCCAGGATTCGTTTACAGTGTCGGCCTGTCGCCTTCGAATGCCGCAGCCGCGCTGGCGTCACTACAAATCTTAGAGGAAGAGCCGGAAAGAGTCGCCAAGCTCGCAAACAACTCGGAACTCTTCCTGCGGCTGGCAAAAGAGCGGGGGCTCAATACCGGACTGAGCAACGGGACGCCCATCGTGCCGGTCGTCCTCGGAAACTCGCTCCACAGCATGCAACTTTCGCGGCGACTGTTCCAGCGGGGCATCAACGTGCAACCGATCGTTCATCCGGCGGTTGAGGAAAATGCCGCTCGGCTTCGGTTCTTCATCACCTCATGCCACACCGAGCTACAGATTCAGCACACGGTCGACGCCGTGGCCGAAGAGCTGGCGACGATCGATCCCGCCTATCTTGGCGCCCAGATTCGTGTTGATCATGCGGCCGACGGCCATGATTCGCGCCGCGGCGCCCGCAGCCGGTAGCGGGTGCCACGGCTGGCCCGCCGCAGGCCGATTTGCCGTGGCGAACCCGCCACGGCGGTCTAGCGACTTGCCCAGCCCCGGCGGGTGGCGGCTGAGGCGACGGCCCCGAGATGTCACTGCGGGGCCAGATTTTCATTGCCCAAATTCTCGTTGCATTGCCTCTCAACGGCCAACTATAATGGAACGGAGCGGCTGGTGAACAACCGGGGCCGGCCCTTTTTCGGCCGCCACACGATTTCCCCTGAATCTTCTCCAACGGATTGCGCTGCGCACGTGACGAGATATTGGTGCAGTGACACGTCTTTTCTCCGTCTCCGAAAATTACTGTTTCTGGAAATCACTCTATGACGCGAACGACCGTCGGCCGCGGAATGGAAATTCTGCTGGTCGAAGACAGCTTGGTAGATGCGCGTTTGGCGATCGGCATGCTCAAGAAAGGCAAGTTCCATCATCGTGTTACCTTGGTGCGCGACGGCCTCGGCCTCAAAGCCATGGCCTTCCTTCACCGCGACGGCATGTTCGCCAACGCGCCGCGTCCCGATTTGATTCTGCTCGACCTTGAAATGCCTCTCATGGACGGACGCGAGGTCCTGGCTGAAATCAGAAATGATGCGCAACTCACAACGATCCCGGTTGTAATTCTCACCTCTTCCAATGCGCCGGAAGACCGCGAGATCGGCGACTCGCTGCATGTCGAAGACTATCTGGTCAAGCCGGTCGCCGTCGATCCATTTCTTGAAGTGATTAAACGACTGAAACGGTTCTGGCACAGCGACCTCGTCCTGCCGGCGCTCGACTGACTCGACGAGTGGTGCAAGAGGTTCTCGAACCATGGTGATAACGCACCTCTAAGGACGGCGGCTACCTCCGTATCGGTTGTGCCGGTTGTGCCCCCGCCGCGGCCTGGCTGTCGAAAATAAGCTAGGCTTATCTTGTGAGCGTCGATCGCCCAGTCCGAATCTGGTTCGATCGGGAAGCCAATCGGCTCATTGGCCTCAGCCCTCGAATGATCACACTTCCAATTCTGGAAACTGAGCTCATATAACTAACCTGAGACTTACACAAATAAAATGCAGATGTTGGACCGCAACCATGAGAACGCCACTTGGAGACCGACTGCGTCATTTCCTAGCCGATGAGTCCGGGCCGACCGCCGTTGAGTACGCAGTGATGTTAGCGATGATTATCTTCGTTTGCATGGCCAGTATCGGAGCCGTCGGACAACAGACGCTCAGGCTCTGGCAGTCGAACGAAACGGGCCTGAGCAGCGCCTTCAATAACTAGCTATTGGGCGGCACTGCTCACCTTGCCCAGCAGTGGGTAGGCCGGAACGAGCGGTAGCGCTGTTCCGGCCTACGTCTCTGCAGCTCCTGCAACCCTTAAAAAAGTCTGTCGATATCTAAGCGTGAGCGTGAGCAGTAAAACGACAGGGTAGATCATACTTGGGATGTGTAGGATGAATTCTTTGAAACCGTGAAGGGCATTGAAGACGACAATGTTGCTGAGCGAGAGAACACACAGTGCAATGCCGCAAAGAAACCCTCCTCGGTAGCTTAATTTCAGAAATCCCACTCCAGAAATCATGAGGAGTGCAGCTGTGACGAGAGGTGAAAAAACAGTGTAAGCCTAGAGGGACAGGCCAGTCTGCTGGCGCAACGTCGGAGATAAAACGGTGGCAAGGAAGCTCAGCAAGACCAGACCAGAAAAGACGAAGTTGATGACGGCAAATACCGTCAGGCCTATGGGGCGTTTCGTCATTACCCTTCTCCTCAGAACCACTCTTTATTGACCAGCCTCAAAACGGCTCATCCGGCGCTTCACGGCCTAACAGCGCCCCCACCCGATGACGATTGTAGTACGCAAGTCGACCGGGTGCAACCAAAGAAAGATAGCCACGAAAAACACCAAAAGACACGAAAATCAGAATCGATCAACGCAGAGGCACAGAGAAATCGCAGAGAATGGTTTGATAAGAAAACCACCGATAAGAAGAAGTCTTCCTCTGCGCGTCTCCGCATCTCTGCGCACCTCCGCGTTTAACACTTCTTTATCTGCGTTCATCGGCGTCCATCCGCGGTTCCTTTTTTTCAATCCGTGTTTCGTCCGTGTTCAATCCGTGGCTTATTTTCTTTTTGCTTATCTCTCCGTGATTTCGTCGCGGCTCGGCGGATACTGCCCGTAGAAGCGTTTGATGAAGTTGCGATGCCAACGCTGCGGCTTATGGGCTTCCCATCCCCAGCGGCGCATCAGCCGGTCCGAAACCCGGTTGCTGGCCACGTCACACAGCAGGGCATCGCTCCGCTTGATCCGGGCAATCTCCTCCAGCACATCCAGCGCCCGCCGACACGTTCCGAAGGATGTACCTCGGGTCGATACAACGTATCGCAATGCCAAAAAATCAGGAAAGCGACGAGGCTGATTGTAATACAACAAACAGCGGTCCGCACGGCCGCGAGCGTGATAGCGCCGACTAACCGACACGAATTCCGGGAGCGAGATCATTTTTGGAAAGGGCCGCAGATGCACGGCGACCAGAGAGCCGGAGACCACCTCGATCAGCCCATACCGCCGTGCAGCCAGAGAGTCCGCACCGGTTTCCAGATCGGTTATCTTTTCAAAGATGGTCCGCATTGCTAGATCCTCGCTTCGTGTTCCTATTGGCACCGCGTTACGCCTGCCTAGGCCGCAAGATACCGAGCAGCATCCGCCACAGCGTGAGCAGCAACGCCATGGCGACCAGGCAGAAGCCGATCGCTATAGGCACCAACCACGGCCATTGAAATATAGCGTACGCC
>CAUYYY010000154.1:0-5573 GCA_963577165.1 Planctomycetota bacterium
CGCGGTTGAATTGCCAGACGAGGGTCCGATGACCTTCGAGTTTGACATCGAAGTCCGGCCCGAATTTGATCTGCCGAACTGGAAGGGCCTCAAGGTGGAGCGCGTCGTCCGCGAGTTTAACGACGCGGATATCGACCACCAAATCGAGCTCATCTTGACGCGGTTTGGCACACTGGTGCCGCACGATGACAAGGCCCAAGCGGGTGATTATCTGGCACTCAACGTGACGTGTTGCGATGGAGACAAAGAAATCGCATCGGTCAGTGAGCAGTTGGTGCGGATCCGGCCCGTGTTAAGTTTCCGAGACGGTCGCCTGGAAAAGTTCGACAAGTTGGCCAAGGGCGCCAAAGCGGGAGACACCTTAAACGCGAAAGTCGAATTGACCGCCGATGCGCCGAACGAGGCGATGCGCGGTAAGACGGTATCGATTGCTATGGAGGTGCTGGAGGTCAAGCGTCTGGAATTGCCGGAATTGACCGAAGAGTTTTTGGAAGAGATCGGCGGCTTTGAAACCGAAGACGACCTCCGCAAAGCCGTGCGCGCCGATCTTGGGCGACAGCTCGAGTATCAGCAGGGCCGGCAGATCCGCGAGCAGATCACGGCGGCTTTGACGGCCGCGGCCGATTGGGAGTTGCCGCCGGCGATGCTTGAGCGGCAGAGCACCCGCGAGTTGGAACGGGTCGTGTTGGAGCTACGTCGTAGCGGGTTCAGCGAGGCCGAGATTCGCGCCCGTGAGAACGACTTGCGACAGAACAGCGGAGAATCCACCGCCCAGGCGCTGAAAGAGCACTTCATCCTGGAACGGATCGCGGAAGAGGAAAAAATAGATGTCTCCAGCGAGGATTGCGATCAGGAGATCACGTTGATTTCACTGCAGAGCGGCGAGAGCCCGCGCCGCGTTCGGGCTCAGCTTGAAAAGCGAGGCATGGTGGACGTCCTTCGGAACCAGATCGTCGAACGGAAGGTCATCCAATTGATCCGTGAAAGCGCGAAGTTCAAGGACGAGCCGTATAAGGTACAGGACTCGGAAGTCGAAGCGATCGACATGGCTGCCGGCGGCGGTGATCGCCAGGCGGACATTCCCGAGGCCCAGCCGGCTCCGGAAGAAAAACCGAATCCGGGAGCTGCCTTGGCCAAGGAGCGTCACTAGATTCCGCGAGAGAATAAATTGACTAATATCCGAAACAAATCCAAATCACCAAATTCCAAATGACAAAAACGCCTGACGGCCTGCCCATACCTTAGAGAAAGGTCCAGGCTGGTTCGTTTTGGACATTCGAGTTTCTTGTTTTTGTTTGTTTCGGATTTAGGAATACAAAAATTATTTTTTCGTGGGCCCCAAGAAGGATCTGAAATGAGCGTTTCCCACGTCCCTCCCCCGATCGATTCGATGGCCGCCTATCGCGACTATCAGCGGCAGCGGCAGATGACCTTGGGCGATCTGCTGCTGGAAAACCGCATTATCTTTTTGCAGGGTGAGATCTACGACGGTAACGCCAACGAGTTGGTGATGAAATTGCTCTATTTGCAGAGCGAGAACCGGCGGAAGGATATCCACTTTTACATCAACTCGCCCGGCGGAAGTGTCACCGCAACCCTGGCGATTTACGACACGATGCAGATGATCACCTGTCCCGTGTCGACCTATTGTGTCGGTTTGGCCGCCAGCGGCGGGGCCGTGCTGTTGGCCGGAGGTGAAAAGGAGAAACGTTTCGCGCTGACCCATTCGAAAATCATGATTCACCAACCGCATGGCGGCGTCGGGGGTCAGGTCTCGGACATCCAGATTCAAGCCCAAGAGATCGTGAATACGCGAAACGTCTTGAACGAGATTATGGCCAGGCATACGGGCCAAGCGGTCGAAAAGATTGCCGAAGACAGTGATCGTGACTTTTACATGAGTGCCAATGATGCGAAAGAATACGGTCTGGTCGACGACATACTGACCAAGCCACCGGGCGGAGATGACGACGACGAGGACTAGAAGGGCCGAAAAGTGGAAGGGTCGCAAAGTTCGATTTCACTTTTCGACTCTTCCACTTTTCGGCTCTTTACTTCAACCCCCACGACCTATCCCATGACGCTGATTCCTTACGTCATTGAAAAGAGCGGCCGCGAAGAGCGGGCGATGGATATCTATAGCCGTCTGCTCAAGGACCGCATCGTCATGCTCGGATCGAGCATTGGCGACGACGCGGCCAACACGGTCGTCGCCCAGTTGCTCTTTCTGCAGTCGGACGACCCGAAGGCGGATATCCACTTATATTTGAATTCGCCCGGCGGCAGCGTCACGGCCGGCATGGCGATTTACGACACGATGCAGTTTGTGACGTGCGATGTGGCCACCTATTGCCTGGGGCAGTGCGCTTCGATGGGTGCGTTGCTGTTGGCGGCCGGAACCGAGGACAAGCGGCACGCTCTGCCCAACTCGCGAATTATGATCCACCAGCCATCGGCCGGCAAGGAAGGCTCGGCCGAAGACATCGTGATCCACGCCAAGGAATTCAAGAAAACCAAAGACAAGTTGAATAAGATTTTGCAGAAGCACACCGGTCAGCCGCTCGAGCAAATAGAGAAAGATACCGATCGCGATCGCTTTATGTCGGCCAGCGAGGCGCTGGAGTACCACCTGATTGATCGCGTGATCGAACACATGGAAGTGGCGAAGTAACAGGTCAATGAGTCCAAGAGTCAAAAAGTAATCTCTTCGACTCTTCGACTCTTGGACTCATTGACTTTTCCCGCGTAAGACAAGGATGTCTTCGTGATGAATGTCTATCGAACACTGCTCATCGCAAATTGCCTCCTGGCCGTGGGTTGCCACGGGGGTGTCCAAACGGATGTCATGCAGCGCGAATTGCGCCTCCATGAAGATCGTATCTATGAACTGGAGGATTACGTCGATCAGTATCAGGCGCTGCTCGACTCGTGTCGGCGCGAAAACCGGGCGCTGAAACGCGAACTCGGTATGGCCCCATCGGGGCAGGACGCCGACGACTATGGTCTGGGCGAGCCGAGGCTCATCGAACCACGGCTCGAATTCGACGACCGGGACGGCAACGAGTTGGATGGGGCGCAACGGGCACCCCGCGACTTGGCTGCCCGGCTAGCAGGCCTTGCAAATTCGCCCGAGTTGCTGCCACGCCAGGGACGATTGCATCAAATCCATCTGAACAAGCTCCTCTCGGGCGGACTCGATGCCGACGGCCAGCCGGGTGACGAGGGCGTGTTGGCCGTGCTCGAACCGCGTAGCGCCGAGGGCAAACTGGTACGAGAACCGGGCCAAGTCTCGCTCATGATCCGCGATGCGACGCGTAAAGGTCCGCGTGCCCAGTTGGCCCGTTGGGATTTCGAATCGGACGAATTGTGCGGCTATTGGCGTAAGTCGCCGTTGGCCGAGGGTTACGTGTTCGAGTTGCCCTGGCCGGCCAATGTGCCGCAAGGAGGCCAACTGCAACTGTGGGCCCGCCTGATCACCGACAGCGGCCAGAAGTATCTGACGCATCTGGATATTGATGTGCAGCCGGGCGGATCAACCGTGCCGCCGATCGGCCAATTTCGCCGAGCCGAGGGCTGGATGGCGAGGAAGAAAAGTTCCGATTTTAGCCCAGCGAGCCAAACGCCTTTTAGCCCAGGCCGCCAGGCCGGAACGGAAAAAACGGAAAATCGAGCCCCACGCCTAAGCAAGCGACCAGCTCCCTCCGCTCCCTCGCGGTCACGGCTCAGAGAGGAGAGAACGGAGCGGATCGAGGTGCCACCGGAGCGGCCTGAGAGCAGCGCCGCCGTAACAGAGCCGGTAAAGCCAGTAAAACGGCCTCTGTGGAAGCCGGATCGGTAACGGCACCCTCACTTTTCCCCGCCGCTACATGGCTCCGAACTTGGCGATCAGGTCGACCGTGCGGGCGCTGTAGCCCCATTCGTTGTCGTACCAACTGATGACCTTGACCATGTTGCCGTCGAGCACCTGTGTAAAGTCGGGCGCAAAGATCGAGCTATGCGGGTCACCAATCACGTCGCTCGAAACGATCGGGTCCTGGCTGTAAGCCAAGATATCCTTCAGGGGTCCTCCGGCGGCGGCTTTCATGGCGGCGTTTACTTCCTCGACCGTTGTGCTCTTGCTAAGATTTACGGTCAGATCGACGACGCTGCCGTTGGCCACCGGAACCCGCATGGCGATGCCGGTCAGCTTGCCTTGCAGTTCGGGAATCACCAGTCCGACAGCTTTCGCGGCGCCGGTGGTGGTGGGAATGATGTTTTGCGCGGCAGAGCGGGCTCGATAGAGATCGCTGTGCGGCATGTCCTGCAGACGCTGATCGTTTGTGTAGGCATGTACGGTGGTCATCAGGCCGTTTTCGATGCCAAATGTCTCGTGCAACACCTTGGCAACCGGAGCCAGACAGTTGGTCGTGCAACTCGCGTTGGAGACACACTTCAAGTCGGCCGTGAGCTGATCGTCGTTCACGCCAAGCACACAAGTCAAGTCAGCGCCATCCTTGGCCGGCGCGCTCAGTACGACCTTTTTAGCGCCCGCGGCGAGATGGGTATCGTAGCCAGGCTTGCCGCCCGATGCGCGCGAGGTGAAGATGCCGGTGCTTTCCACGACGACGTCGACCTGCAACTCTTTCCACGGCAGTTCGGCCGGATTTCGTACCGCCAACGCACGAATCTTAGCGCCGTTGACGATCAGGTTCCGATCGTCGTAATCGACCGTGGCACCGTATCGGCCATGGGTGCTGTCGTACTTGAGCAGAATGGCGAGTGTTCGATTGTTGGTCAAATCGTTGATGGCGACCACCTCGAACTCGCTGGAGCGGGCCATCAGATTGCGAAACGTCAGCCGGCCGATGCGACCGAATCCATTGATTGCGACTCGAATAGACACGCTTTTATCCTTCTGCGATCCGGGTAAGCCGGCGAGCGGCTTATGGTTTGACTGGGTTGTATTATCTTAGCAGAGAGCCCAGAATTGTAATGACCGTCGGATTATAATAGCCGCCGGGCACCTCAGCAACCGCCAGTTACTGTTGCGCCTTGCAAGCAAGGCGGCTAGTGCGAGTCGCACGGACATGAGGTTATGCCGCCGAGGTATTTCAGCATTTTGTTAGCAGTTTCGTCTACACGATAAATCGAATATTGCTCTGAATAGCCCGTCACCAGGAGCCCAACTCATGGCCAGCGAAAATCACGCGCTTCGCGAGACCTTGGATCGGTTGCAGCTCCAATTGGCCGAGGCAAAAAACATGGACGAAGCATTGGCCGAGAGGCTACGAACGACGATTGTCGACGCAAAGGCGGCGCTCGACAAACAAGACACGGCGGACGAAGCGCATCGCGAGCGAAAAGAGTGGCTGACCGAAGCGGCCGAACATTTTGAGCAATCGCATCCGACGATTGCCGGCACCATCAACCGGTTAGTCGACATCCTGGGACAGGCGGGGATTTGAGCCACGCTATTTCTCGACGCGCTCCGCTCGCGCGTCGCGGCCAGCCCAAGTTCCCCAGTAAGACGTCAGACATACCTTATTTTCTAGGGTGGCGGGTGCAAAGTCGTCACTACATTTGAGTTTGGTTTA
>CAUYYY010000155.1:0-5568 GCA_963577165.1 Planctomycetota bacterium
TCTTATCGACGTTGGCTTGTGCCGCCCAGCACACTGGCGTTGGTCAGCAGAGGCACAACCATGTAAGCACCGACCGGCACCAGGCCCGATAGCGAGTGGAGCCGGCGGATCAAGAACTCGTGTCGAGCCAGGAACGAGGACTCATTCGCCACGGAGATTCTTCCTTGAGAATCGCGATTGGCTGACTGAGTCGAGTCCTGCCATCGCCCAGCCCTCCCATCCGGACCGGCAAGACGTTGCGCCCACTTAGTATTGGACGCCTCCGATGCCTACCGAGCTTACGTTTCGGCAAGGAAATAATCTATGCTTGGAAAGCACCCCGGCTGCTCTCCATCGACTCTCCGGCACGTGTACTTGTCTCAAGCAGCCGGGGTGCTGGTAGGTTATTTTCCCGCCGTTGCCTTACGCTTCGGCTTGACTGGCATCGCTCCGATCGGCCGCATTACTGGCCGCTGGCCGTTTCGGATTGGCGTCGGTTCCCGGCACGATCACGGGACTGGGCGAACTCTTTTCGATGATCTTTTCCAGTTCGTCCGAGTTGATCACCTCTTGTTCGAATAGGCATTTGGAAAGTGCCTGTAAGGCAGCTCGGCGAGTATCGAGAATGTGGCGAGCTTTTTCGATCGACTCGTCCAGGATCCGTTTGACTTCTTCGTCGATTTCGCGCGAGGTCTGTTCGCTATGGGTTGTGAACTGGGGTGATTCACCACCACCGGCCAAAAATGGGCTCCGCCCGCTATCGCGAAACGTCACGCGGCCCAGTCGGCTCATGCCGTATTCCATGACCATGCCGCGGGCAATTTCGGTGGCCCGTTCCAGATCGTTCTGAGCACCGGTCGAGACGTCGTCGAAAAACATTTCCTCGGCCACGGTGCCGGCCAAGAGGACCTGAATCCGGCTCTCCAGTTCGCTCTGCGTCATCAGAAACCGATCCTGCTCGGGCCGCTGCATGGTGTAACCTAACGCGGCCAGTCCACGCGGAATGATCGAAATTTTGTGGACTGGATCCGTATTTGGCAGCGAGTAGGCGACCAGCGCGTGGCCACTTTCGTGATAGGCGACGCGATGCTTTTCGTCGTCCTGCATGATCCGTTTTTTCTTTTCCAGACCGGCTGACAGACGTTCAACGCCTTCGTTGAATTCGGCCATGGTCACGGTCTGGTTACCCTTGCGAGCTGCGAGCAGCGCCGCCTCGTTCACCAGATTGGCCAGATCGGCTCCGACGAACCCGCTGGTAATCGAGGCAATTGCTTTAACGTTGACGTCGCCATCGACACGAACATTCTGCAAGTGAACATCGAGAATCTCCTCACGGCCCGCTATGTCGGGTCGATCGACCAAAACGTGGCGATCGAATCGGCCGGGCCGCAGCAAGGCGGCATCGAGTGTCTCGGGCCGGTTCGTTGCGGCCAGCACAATCACCCCCGCGTTCGATTCGAAGCCGTCCATTTCGACCAGCAGCGCATTGAGCGTTTGTTCTCGTTCGTCATGACCGCCTACGATACCGCTTCCGCGTGTTTTGCCCAGGGCGTCCAACTCGTCGATAAAAATAATGCAAGGGGCCTTTTGCTCCGCCTGTTGAAACATATCGCGTACCCGAGCCGCACCCACGCCGACGAACATCTCGACAAAGTCGCTACCACTCAGGCTAAAGAACGGCACCCCCGCTTCGCCGGCGACGGCCTTGGCCAGCAGTGTTTTTCCGGTACCAGGCGGACCGATCAGCAGAACACCTTTGGGGATACGTCCCCCAAGGACTTGGTATTTTTCCGGCGTGCGAAGAAACTCGACGACCTCTCGAAGCTCGTCCACGGCCTCGTCGACGCCCGCTACAGAGTCAAACGTGATCGAGATATCTTCTTGCGCATACAGCTTGCCACGGCTTCGTCCAAATGCCATGGGAGAACCGGCGCCGCCCATCCGTCGCATCATGATGAAGATCAATACGGCGAATAGCGTAACCATCAGCAGCAGCGGAAAATATTGTGACCATGGACTCGGGCCAGGGGGATATTCGAACAAGACGTTGTTTTCTTTGAGGGTATTTACAAGCTGCTTTTCCTCGCGATCGCGGTTGACACAGAAACGAACGTTGTTGACCTTCTCACCAAAAACTGGGGGTGATGTGTCGTCGCTTTTTGCGACGCCCGCTTTTGTTTCAACCGTTTCATTTTGTTGCGTCACGGTACCGGTTACCCGGTAACCATCGATCACGATGTCATTCAAATCAGAAAAACGAATGATCGTCTGACTTTTGCCTTCGCCGCGCGAAACGTCGATCATACCGGCGGCCTTCGGATCGTCGGGATTGCTCGCGCGGATCAACGCATTGAATTCGCTCCACTTGATCTCAACCTCAGAGCCATTTTGCCAGATGCTGACAATCAAGAGCACGAGCACACCCAGGCCGAGCATATACAGGACCATATTGCTGCCCTGTTGCTGCGGCTTCTTGTCGCCCGATTTGCGTCCGTTTTCGCTTTGGTTATCCATGTCTTCCAAATGTTCCGCTGCCGTGCCTAATCGTGAGGGGCCCCAACTTGTCATGCGGGACCCATGCGAGTCGAAGCTTAAGGCCGCCCGACCGAAACTTGGCCAAGCAGGGGGCTGCCGGCCACTTCGAGGCAAAACTCTAAATCCATAGTAAGTTTTACTCTTTGGAAATACAACGAGCGGCGCAGTCAGATGGTTTTATCGGGGAAGTGGGTGAAAAACGTCCCTTGTCCGGCCCCCGACGCGGCCTTACAATGCGGCGGCCAAATGATCGAACCTCAATCCTGGCTTAACATTAGGAAAAACAGGGCCGACATCATCCTATCGACATCACGGCCTCTTCGTCCGAACACCGTTTACGACAAATATCGCCTTTCAAAATCTCCTTTCGATGAGCCGTCAGGTCAAGCAGGTCGCCGTACTGGGCTCGACCGGAAGCGTCGGTACGAGCACACTCGAAGTGCTCTTAGGTAGCCAGGGCCGGCTGCAAGCCTACGCCCTGTCGGCACATGCCCGGCTCGATCTGCTCGTTGAGCAGGCTTGCCAGGTCCGCCCCCGCTGGGTCGTGGCGACCGATGCCGATCAGGCTGCCCTTTTCGATTGGTCCGGTTTGCCCGACGGTACCGACCTTCTCGTGGGTGACGAAGGAATTTCACACGTCGTAACGCAGGGCGAAGTCGACGTGGTCGTAACAGCGATCGTGGGCAGCGCCGGTTTGCGGGGCACTTGGGCGACCATCGAGGCCGGCAAGACCGTCGCATTGGCAAACAAAGAAACGTTGGTTATGGCCGGCTCGCTCGTCACCGAGTTGGCCGCCCGCAGCCGCTCGACCATCATCCCGGTCGATAGCGAGCACAGCGCCATCTTTCAGGCCTTGCAAGCCGGCCGCCGAGACCAAGTGGCCCGGATTGTGCTCACCGCCAGCGGTGGTCCCTTTCGGCATCTGACGCCCGACGAGCTCCAACAGGTTACGGTCGAGGAGACTCTCTCTCACCCTACCTGGAACATGGGACCGAAGATTACGGTCGACTCGGCGACGATGATGAACAAGGCGCTTGAGATCGTTGAGGCCCGCTGGTTGTTCGATATCCCGGCCGAAAAAATTGATGTTGTCATCCATCCGCAATCGATCGTGCATTCGCTCGTTGAGTTTGTCGACGGAAGTGTAATAGCCCAGATGAGCCCGCCCGACATGAAGTTGCCGATCCAGTATGCGCTCGATTACCCAGACCGCCACCCGGGCGTGGCGGCTCGCCTGGACCTATCGCAAAGTCTGCATCTGGAGTTTGAACCGCTCGACATCGAGCGGTTTCCAGCGATCACCCTGGGCCTGGAAGCGGCTCGAACGGGCGGAACGACCGGCGCCGTCCTGAGTGCGGCCAACGAGGCGGCGGTGGACCGGTTCCTGGCCGGTGAGCTAAGATTTACCGAGATCGTGCCGCTGGTGCGGAGCGTGGTCGCTTCGCATTCGTTTGAACATCACCCCACGCTCGAGCGTTTAGAGTCGCTCGATGCTTGGGCCCGAAAGGAGGTTTCACGTTGTCTGTGTACTTGATGGCTGTCGAATGGAATTTGGCGTTGCTTTGGGTTATTTTTCAAGTCGCTGCTGGCTTGGGCGCCGTGATTTTTGTCCACGAGTTGGGTCACTTTCTGGTGGCCAAGGCCTGTGGTGTCCAATGCGATAAGTTCTACATCGGCTTTGACATTGGCGGCTGCAAAATTTGGTCTCAACAGTGGGGCGAAACAGAGTATGGCATCGGCATCTTGCCACTCGGTGGCTACGTCAAGATGCTTGGCCAAGATGACAACCCGTCGAAAATAGCCGAAGAATCCGAAAAATCGAAGATTCGCGATACGAACACGGATGGTAATGGCACTTCGGACGACAGCTTCACGCTCAATCCTCGCAGCTACTTGGCCAAGAGCGTTCCTCAGCGAATGGCGATCATCTCGGCCGGCGTGATTATGAACCTGATCTTCGCGGTGGTGTTTGCCACGATCGCGTACAGCATGGGCGTCGAGTATTTGCCGGCCATTGTTTCCGATGTCGAGCCCGGCTCGCCCGCGTGGCGGAGCGACGTTCGTCCAGGTGACGACATTGTGCAGATCGGCGACAACACGAACCCGCGATTTCGTGACCTGCGAAGCAGTATCGCGTTTGGCGATCTGGAGAACGGAGTGCCGCTTCAAATCAAGCGAGAGGACCACGACGAGCCGCTGTCGCTGACGCTCAGACCGGAGCATGGCCAGGGACTCGTGCCCACGATCGGCGTTCGCAGCCCCTCAACTTTGACGATCGGCCGTCTTTGGCCCGGCTCGCCGGCGGCCCAAGCGGAGCCCGCGTTGCAGGAGGGCGACCAAATCGTGTCGATCGATGGCGAGGTATTGCAGCGCGGCCACGATCTGTCGCGAATTCTTGTGCAAAGGGTCAGCGAGCCGTGGGAGATCACCGTCCGGCGGAAAGCGGCCGGTGAAGGCGACACGCCGGGCGAAGACGGGGCTACCGAAGAGGAAATAACGGCGATCGTGGCCCCTGCCCCGCTGAAACAGTTGGGCTTGGTGATGGAGATGACGTCGATCGCCGCGATCAAGTCGGGTTCACCGGCCGAGGAGTCCGGAATCGCCATAGGCGACCGGCTGGTTCAAATCAATGGGCGGCCGATTGGCGATCCGATGACGCTCGCGGCACGCATTCAGAAACTGGCAAACGCAGGCGGCGAAATCACGCTGACCATCGCGCGTCTCAAAGCCATTGCGCGTCCGGAAGCCATTGCGCGTCCGGAAGAGAGTTCCGATCAGACCGCCGAACTGACCATGAAGCTGACACTCAACCCGCCACGTTCGCCCGAGCTGACAAGTTCGCCCGACGGGTTGGTCTCGCTGCCGGGACTGGGCATTGCGTTTCGTGTGATGAATCGGGTTGCTTCGGTCGTGCCCGACAGTCCGGCCGCTCAAGCAGATATCCACGCTGGCGACCATGTTGAGGCGTGCAGCTTCTTGATGGGCGACGCGAAGCCGTCCGAGGAAACCGCGAAGCCATCCAAGGAAGCAGAGCTGCTCACCTCAGGTAAAGCG
>CAUYYY010000156.1:0-5562 GCA_963577165.1 Planctomycetota bacterium
CGATCATCCGCCAAAGCGGCATCAGGAACACGCTGTTGTGGTCGATGGCATTGCTTAGCGCGCGTGCGGCATGGCCACAAACCAGGTCAATACGAGGCGCCAGCTCGCTGCGGGGCCGAATCTCTTCGATCTGTTCAAAAATAATGGCCGCCACGATCGGTGCATCTTGCACGGAACCAATCGGCGCCATCTCGAGATCGCGTGTCTGATCGACAACCGTACGCGAAATCGGCACGATGCAGATGGTTTTGGTATGCGAGATGTCAACATACTCGTGGACAGCGTCCTCGACCTGGGGCGGCAGATCGCTTGTGTCGCCGGCGTACCATAGGGGCTCGCCCATCCGAACCACTTGGGTCGCCAGCCGCCCGAGCAATGTAACCACATTGGAGCGATTGTCGAACGCATCCTGTCCACTGACCGATTCGACCAAACATTTGCCGCCACGTCGGACAGCAACAGTCACACGATCGCAGCCGACCAGCCGCTGCGCTTCGTTGGCGATAACATACGAGGTGTAACGAACGTCGAGCGATTCGTGAACCAAACGTGCGAAGTCGTCGAGTTGCGTCCACAACGATTCACGGGACCCAAGTTGCCGCAGTTTTTGCGAGGTGAGCCATTGGCTGGCCAGATCGCACATCTGCAATAGGAAGCGGAGATAGCCGCGCCGCGTGGCGGGCTGGGGTGTGGGTCGCTGAAAGATTTCGACCACGGCCTCGGTATTGTCCTCGGCTGTCAAAGGAGCCAATACGAGCAGCATTTCCGTCGGGTTCGCGCCGACGCCCTCATCCCCCGTACCGCCCTTATTACCCGCACCGGAGTGTGGCGGCACGAGCGTTCCTTCGCCACTTTGAGCGACTTGTGCCAACAACTTGGCATGATGTGCTTGATGCTCTCCTTGCTCGTCGAGCATCGTCCGCTTGAGGTTGATTTGGTAGGCAAGTTGAATCTGTCGGCCTTCGCCAATGACCCAAACTGCTCCGCCGACCGCTGCCAGCGCCTCGACCACACGTTTGAGAAACTCGGCGTAGTATTGGCTAGGAGCCAACTCCTGCTTGGAAAGCGCCGTGATCTCTTCGACCAAGCCGCGAATTTGCTGCTTAGTGTGTTCGACTGCTTGAGGGTCGACCGATGATGACGATTCGCTGCTCATGGTGACTCCGGCTAAGGCAACTCACAGAAAATAGACTAACAGCACCCCGGCTGCTGACAAAGAAACTTTAGAAATCATCGTGAGGCAGCAGTCGGGGTGCTTCGGGGTATGTAGTGCATTGTAACGGACAACAACGGAAGCTCAACGTGACAAGACGCCGCCGAACGTCTAATCCGGCGTATCGAGGTAGGGATCTTGTCCTATTTCCGTTTGCATCTTTCGTAACTGTTTTTCGTGATACATAAGCATTTTACGTCCCCGATAGTTGTGACGTTCCGCGCGATTCTGGGCACGGTGGAATAATCCGACTAATCGCCCCAGACTACCAGGATCCTGTTTGCCAATAGCCCGTTTACCAAGCGACCGAAGCCGTTCCGATTTATGAGGTCCTAAACCGGTTAATAGGATTTCATCATCCAAAGCCAAACATTGTCGGACCGTCCCGGGATCTCCCTGCCGTCCACATCGACCGCCAAGTTGCCGATCGATACGAGCGGAGTCGTGCAACTCCGTGCATATGACATGAAGGCCTCCCAGTTCGGCGACTCCCTCACCAAGCTTGATGTCGGTACCACGTCCGGCCATGTTCGTCGAAACGGTTACCTTATCCGGCTGACCCGCCTGGGCAACAATTTCCGCTTCGGCCTCGATGCGACGTGCATTGAGAACCTGATGTTTGATTCCCGCCTGACTGAGCAATTGGGATAAAAGCTCCGAACGCTCGATCGACCGTGTGCCGACCAGCACGGGCCGACCGGTCGCATGAACCTGGCAAATCTCCTCGACGATCGCGGCCCACTTGTCGACCCCGGTGCCGTAGACCCGTTCCTCGAGCCGCTGGCGTTGCGAGGGTTTATTGGTCGGCACGGGAACGACGGGAAGCTTGTAGATAGCTCGTAGCTCGCGGGCCGCGCTACGCGCCGTACCGGTCATTCCAGACAGAAACTGGAACCGCATGAAAAAATCTTGAACCGTGACGCGAGCCGCCTGGCCCGTGTCCAACGTGACCTCGACGTTTTCACGGGCTTCGATCGCCTGATGGATGCCGGCCCGCCATTTTCGGCCTTCGGCCAACCGTCCGGTCGACTCGTCGACGATCACGATTTCTTCGTCGCGTACGACATACTGCCGATCGCGGTCGAATTCTCGTTCGACCTTGATGGCTCGCTCGATGTAGTCATACATGTCGATCAGGCCAACGCGGTTCATGAGGTCGGGCTTGGACAGTTTACGAACGAGCAGACGTCCTTCGACGGTTAGCTCGGCCTTTTTCTTCTCGTGGTCGTATTCGTAATGTTCGTCTTCGTCGAATTGGTCGACGACTTGATACGCCCATCGGTAACTGGCGGCAGCCACCTTCTCACTCTCGCCAGGAAGACAACTAATTATCAGCGGCGTTCTGGCATCGTCGATGAGCACGCTGTCGGCTTCGTCAACCAGGGCAAAATAGGCGCCACGTTGCACCGGTTGCTCGCCGCTGAGCGACGGATGACCGGTGACTTGATTTACCGCATCGAAGTCGAGCGCCTGACCGTTGGCCCGCAACAGCAGCCGGTCTCGCAAGAAGTCAAAACCAAACTCCTTGGCCGTTCCATACGTGATGTTACAGGAATAGGCTTTGCGACGATTCGGTTGTGGCATTTGGGTTTGAATGACTCCGACCGACATGCCCAATTTGTCATAGATGGGACGCATCCAGTTCGCGTCGCGTTGGGCCAGGTAATCGTTTACGGTTGCCAGCAAGGCGCCTTTGCCCGAGAGAGCGCGCAGATAAAGGGACAGCGTGGCGGTAAGCGTTTTGCCCTCGCCAGTTTCCATCTCGACGATGGCGCCGTGGAACATGGCCATGCCACCAAGCAACTGTACATCGAAGTGAACCATGTTCAACGTCCGCCGCGACGCCTCGCAGACCAGGGCAAAGGCCTCGCTCAGCAGCGCAGCCATTGGCTCGCCACTTTTGACACGAAACCGTAGCGAGAGGCTCCGCTTCCGTAGCTCAAGGTCGTTGAGCGGCTTGGCTTCTTCAGCCAGTCGGCGGATTTGAGGGACCAACCGGCGCCAACTCGCCAGTCGCCAGCTCGTCGGTTTGCTTACCAAAGATAGGGACATCGGCCGATTTCAGGTTTAGCGGAGCCGCTTGCGAGCCGTGTTGGTTGCTGTGTTGCTTAGACATGGAACGGAAGAAAGCACCCCGGCTGCTTTGCAAGAGGATCTTCCAACACTCCGATCTGCCTCAAGCAGCCGGGGTGCTCACGTAAGTATACCCCATCCAGACGGCCGAGGAACTGCACGGATAGTGCGAGTCGCACACACGCAGAGTAGACGTGGAAGTCGCCGTGGCGACCCTCAGGCGGCGGTTTACGCTCTGTACACAAGTGGGATCTGCTCTAGAGCAGGCTGTCGTGCCAATCGGCAAAGGCCGCATCGATCGAGGTCAGGTCGGCTTCAAGATCGCTCGACGCGACTTCGTCGATGGCCCCGTCGCTCGTAGTGTTGCCACCGATTTCGCCAAAATAAGCGGGCCGCAGAATGTGGTCGGCGTCAACTATCAGCATGTCTGGCCAGTCGACAGCAATCCCGTTTTGAAAGAGTTCCTGCTGCGTGGCGGACTCCGACTTCGATGTCTCGTCAGGTGGTAGAATAACGGCGTCGGTCGTGCTCGTGAGGCTGCTGAAGACGGCCTCTTCCGACAGGACTGGGGCACTATTGGACGGCGCCGCCAAGGCTGAGCTCGTCGAGGCAGCGCCCGGCAGGGTGAACGTGGCAACGATACCATTCGTGAGGCCGATAAAGTCGAGGGAGAGCGTGCCGCCGGTAATTTCGGTTGTCAGATGATGGGTCACGGGCAGCGTGAGCGTCAAGGTGTCATTGTCGCGAACGAGCGACGCATTGGGGGTGGCGTTGGGTAACAAATCAACACCAGTGAGATCGTCTTCGGCCCCGCCAATGTTCGACGCGGGATTTGTTCCTATGTGCTGGTCGACCTCTCCGCCGGTCAGTTGCCACGCCCAATCGTTGGCGGCAAACGTGCCACCCGGGCCCAACGTAATAAGCTGGCTGGTGAGATCGGACGTCCAATCTCGCCCGGCAATATTGAAAGGTAAATCTGAACCTATCACGTTCCTAATCTGAAATTCACCCAACACCGCCAAATCCACCTGATCCTCTAACGTATCTGGTAAGTTGGGTGGGTCATCATTGTTCGGTTTCCAGTTGCCCGTATCGTGCCAGTCGATGTTCGCGCTGATAATGCGCATCACCGAGGGGGCGTCTAAGTCATCGACTTCGATTTGAATCGTGCCGCTCAGTTGGGGCGTGTTCGAGATACCTGCCTCCTGAGGTTCAAGATCCGTGCCGCCGAAGGCTCCGCTCACTTCCAGTTCGCTCTCGGCCGAGTTGATATTGAGCGTAATGATTTCCGAAACGTGATTGACTGACGCGTTGAATATCTCGACCTGGCTCGGGTGAACATCGTCGGCAATTCTTGCCAAATCTCCCGCTCGTCCTACGCTGGTCGTCGGATTCGGTGCGTCCAGGTCGTCCAACGATAGGGTAAACTGCTGGAGTCCCGATTCTGATACCGTGAATTCGATGACACCCAGGCGAGAAAATGTCGTTGCAATACCATCGTCATCCGAGTTGACCGCGCGGAGACCGCCAAACTGTTCGATAACGCCCGGCACGTCGATGATTGGAGAATCGTCTGGTCGAGAACCGAAGAGTTTGCTTTCCGTGAGATCATCACCCTCGAGCGCGCCAACAAGGCTTGGAACGTACGTAAGATCCACAAAGGCCCCGAAAATGGCCTGCGAGAAATCTTCTCCGGCGATCAGTGGGTCAATCGGAAATTGGCTCGGATCGCCCAAAAGATCACGCATGTAGATCTCCACGACATAGTCTTCTCCAATTCCGATCTCCGAGATCGAATTGGGCAATTCGCTTACCGTGAGATCGTCGTCGAGTTCTTGTGTAGAAGCGTTCTCAAGCACGACCACATACAATTCGAACGTCGTCTGCGGCCCAACCGAGACGACGAACGTGTCGGTCACAAAAAGGCCGTCGCCGCCGACCTCGGTTGCTCGAATCGTAACATCGGCAGGCGTCCGGTCCTGATCCGACTTATAAGGAAGATAATTCACCGTCAGGTCGTCGCCGTTAATCGAGACGTCAACAAGATCCGTGTTTGAGTTCGAAACGATCTCGAATGCAAGATCGTTGTCCGGATCAAAGAAAACGTTGGTCAGATCGATCGTGTCAGGCTGCGGACCGGGGTTGGGTGGATCGTTCTCATCGACGTCGTTTAAATCCATATCGGCGATCGGATTGACTAAAATGGGCGGGTCGTTTTCAGTCGATATTGTGACGTGAAAATGTTGCTCGCCTGATTTGTCCACGCCGCTGTTGTC
>CAUYYY010000157.1:0-5473 GCA_963577165.1 Planctomycetota bacterium
GATGATCTCTTCCGCTCGGTACTTCTTACCTCGTGGCATCGAATGCCCTCCTTCAAATTGTGTCCAATTCACCGGATTATCACTTCGGATCTGGACTCGGTTGAAGGGGGCAGGCCATAGGAGTAGACGAAATCGCGAGAGGGTGTGTTGATTCATAGTCAGTCATAGCCTGTGAATGTGATTATCTCGCGACGACTTATGCAGCCGCGGCTTGTCCTGGTCTACTGGTCATTCGCATGTTTCACGAGGAAGTCGCGGGGTGGCCATTTCTGGCTCTTGAAATCGATACCAAATTATGGTACAAATAATATCGCAACGAGAATTAGAAATCCAACGTGGTATCCAGACGAGCCTGCTCTAGTGTCGTGACACTGCGTCGTGGCACTGCGAAAGGTATCCCAAGAGCCCGTGGCCGAGCATGTCCTTCGGCCGCGGGCTCTTTTGAATGCGGAAGGCGGAGTGCGGAATGACGAAAACGGGTAACCTTCGTGTTGATTCCGCAATCCGAATTCCGCACTCGAAAACGTTTGATTATTCGAAATCTGCACCTTATCAAACGCTCCTGGGGCCCCCCTTATAAACGCGGTCGATAATGCCCATGTTTTCAAACAACCGTCGGGCTTGCCCGACGCGATATTAACGCGGCTTGCCCGATGCGGTATTAAAGCGACATGAAAGTTCAACAACTGCTCGAACATCACGGCATCCTGACCAATCCGTTTGCCGATGAGGATGCGCAAACCGATCCGGTCTTCAAAGACCATTGCATCGCCAGCACGTATCATCCGACATGGGATAAGATCTATGGCAGCCCGGCCGAGCCCGCCACGTCAATCGTCTTCGGCGAAAAAGGGGCCGGCAAGACGGCCATGCGGCTGCAGATCGTGCGACATCTGGCCGAGCACAATCTTCGTCAGCCGGGCAGCCGCGTGTTCGTCGTCGAGTATGACGACTTCAATCCGTTTCTTGATCGTTTCGCCGACCGGCTGAGCGTTCGTCAACAGCGCCGTGGCCGCGTGCTCGCCGAATGGAAACTGTGGGATCACATGGACGCCATTCTCTCGTTGGGCGTGACCGGCCTGGTCGACCAGCTTCTCGGCGTCCGCCATCCGAACGGGCCCGCCGGCAATCAGGTCAGCGATAACGATATCATGCGGCTCGATCGGCACCAGCGGCGCGATCTGATGCTGCTGGCCGCGTGCTACGACCAATCGACCGACGAAACGCTCAAGTCGCGGATGGGGCGACTCCGTCGCAAGTTGCGATTCGCCACGTGTCGCATTCATTGGGATCGGTTGCTCGGCTATGTGACCGTGCTGGCCGTGATCGGGGTGCTTGTCTATTGGCGCCGGTGGGAATGGCTGCAGACGCCCTGGCCCTATCTGACGGCTGCGGCCGGCTCTCTGCCCTGGCTCGTGCGTACTGCGATTTGGCACGGCCGCGCTCGGGCAGTGATCCGCAACGTCCGCGTCGGCTCTCGGCGTGTCGGCTCGCTGCGCCGATTGCTGATGCGGTTTACCCAGAACGAGATCGCCGGGCAACCGCTACCCTGCAACCCGCGAACCGATGATCGCTACGAGTTGTTGCGGAAGCTGCAAGGCTCGCTCAACACGCTCGGGTTTAGCGGCATCATTGTGTTGGTCGATCGCGTGGACGAACCGCATCTGATCAACGGCTCGGCCGAACAGATGCGGGCCCTGATCTGGTCGATGCTCGATAACAAATTTCTCAAGCACCCGGGCATCGGCTTTAAGCTGTTGTTGCCGATCGAGCTCTCGTTGTACTTGGAGCGCGAAGACCGCGATTTTTATCAACGGGCCCGGCTCGACAAACAAAACCTGGTGCCATCGCTCGAGTGGACTGGCGAGGCATTGTATGACGTGGCCAGCGCCCGGATTCGAGCTTGTGCCTCGGCCGATGCGTCGCCCGATCTGCCCGCATTGACCGATCTGTTTGACGACTCGGTAAGCAATGAGCGGCTGATCGAGGCGCTTCGGTCGCTGCGTGTGCCGCGTCACCTGTTTAAGTTCATGTACCGACTGATGGTCGATCACTGCAACGCCCACACAGACGATCAGCCGGTGTGGCAAATTTCGAGCGATCGATTCGAGTCGACGCTGGCCGTTTATAGCCGTGAACAAGACGCCGTCGATCGCGGTGTGCGGGCAGGGTAGTTAGGCGAGCCGCGGGCGTAAGCCCGTGGGTGAAGGTGTTTCCAAAAGAATGACGCCATATACGAAAACGTGAAATGCACCGTTCTAAAGCAGCCAGGGCCTGCGTTTGGAGATGAGGGCCCTGCCTTCCCCAAGGCGAGAAAGAAGCTTATACTGACTCGATTATGAGTAAATGCCGATGTCTGTGGCCACCGTGGCGGGCCAACCGTGCCACCCGGCGAATCGAAGTAAAACAGGACGTATGAACGAATCTGACAAAACATCGCATTGGGACTCGCTGGCCGAGGAGATTGGTGCCGACGTTTCCAAGGCAAAGCCAAGCAGGTCCGCTGCACCGTCTCCGCCCGTGGTGACTCCTCGGCGCAACAAGCCGCGCGGTACGGCATCGCGGAAGCAGACAGCGAGTGACTGGGGTGCGTTGGCGGCGGAACTTGGGGCTATTCCAGCGCCTGTTGAGCCACCACCTCCTGTTGATCCGCCAGCCCCTGTTGATCCACCAGCCATCGAGCCGCCTGTCGCAAAAGTCCCGGCCGATGAACGTTCAGCACACAGAACGACCGGGCGGAAAGGACCGACAACCGAGCCGCTCGATGCCATCGTATTGCCAGACGAGTCGAGTGAAACTGCTGAGCCGGCGGCCAGTTCCGATTCCGCCACCGTGTTGGACAGCAAAGGCGCCACCGAAGAGACCGAATCGACCGGAGACCAAAAGCGATCGAGTCGCCGCCGACCTCGCCGCCGCCGTCGTGGCGGACGCGGACGGGCGACGAACGGATCGCTTGCGGAGTCTGCTGCGGAATCGACCGACGACGCTGCCGCGGAGTCGCAGCAAGGCGCTGTGGAACCGGCATCGACCGAGACTACGGATAATAAAGCGGGGGATAATAAAGCGGGGAAAAACGAGGCGGGGGAAAACGAGGCGGGGGAAAACGAGGCGGGGGAAAACGAGGCGGACGCCGATCCCAAACGTCGTCGCCGTCGTCGCCGCCGTCGCGTCACTAAGAAGCCGGAAACAACGCAGGCCGCATCGGAAGCGGATGTCGCGGACAAAGAAGACTATGAGGATGATTCTCTGGACCTGCCGGAGCTGGGTGATGTAACAGACGAAGATGATCCGAAAGACGAGGATGGAGGAGCCAAATCGGCGCGGCCTAGTCACAAGAATATTCCGACCTGGCAGGAAACTGTTGGCGTCATGATCGACGCGAACATCGCAACCCGAGCAACGCGACCGAAGCCCGCAAGCGCGGGCTCATCTCGGGGTCGAGGGCGCGGGGGTCGAGGCCGGGGCCGCAAGTAGTCGTCGTGATCAGGTCGTCGTCATCGGGCAATCGATATCGGACAATCGATGTCCGTGGCCATCCACGTCGCATGGTTATCGACGCAGGTATATCGCGGCGTTCGGTTGTCGTTGTGCTCACGGCTACTTTAGCGCGATGGTCCGCGCCAGTGGTTGCAGAACACTGTCGATCACGCAATCGTCAAGCACGTCAAAGCAGACCTTCGTGAGCCGATCGAGCGTCTCGACATAGGTCGTGTTCGGATCCAAGCTGCCATATTGCCGAGCTGTGATGTAGACGCTCAACTGATCTTCCGAAAATTCTCCGGTACGTACCTGGTAGGCGGTGGTACGCGTCTCGATGCTGAGTCGACACTGTGTCCGACATTCCGGATCGAGCGAAAGTGTGATGGAAGGTTCGAAGTTGATCGGAGCCATACCGGGCATCTCTACGAATCGCTCCATGGCCGGGCTGATGCCCAAGGCTTCAGCTACCAGCTCATTGTGATTGCCACGAAACGTGAAATCGAATCCAAACAGGAGATCGATCGCTTCGCAATCGAGCGTACTCACCGAAAGGCTGTACGGCGCTAGATCTAAAACGAGCTTATGCTGCTCCAGGATACTATCAATCGAATGCGGGTTAATCTGTCCGGAACAGATGCGGCGCGACTCGATCGAACACCATCGATACTGCCCCTGATCCTTATCTTCTTCCAGCACAAAGTCGCCTTTTTCGCGACAATAGAAGTTGCGCATCTCCGGAAATTTTTTCTGGATTTGCTCGAAGAAGTGCAGAACCGCCTCGCGGTTCATCGACAAGTCCATCTCCGTGGCCAGGTTCATATTGACGTAAAAATCATCGGCCAGCGAACTATAGCGATTCATCCAACGGTCCTTTGGATCAACGTAATCGAAATCCCATCCAATGCGTAAGTATAGAGCAACTTATAAATTACCGCGCCGGCCAAATTGAGAAAAAATCTGAAATACCAGCCCGATATGACCCTATGTCCGTGCGACTCGCACTAGAACGTCTGTCGGTAGGCTGTCAAAGGCTTTGCAATCGACATGCCGAAACGACTCTTGCTATCAATTCTCGCCGGGGTATAACGTGGGTGAGGGTGCGATTGGCCCTGAAACTTGCGATTGGCCCTAAGACCATGGAAGACTGGAAAATACGATGATTAGAATCGTTGACCAGATTCACTCGTTCCGTACGCCACTTGGTTGGATGGCGATGGTTGGCCGCAACGAGCAACTGCAATATCTCACCTTTGGGCACCGCTCGGTGGCGGCGGCGGTGAACCAGGCGACGGCGGCCTGGCCTGGGGCGAGCGTTGCCGCCGATTGGAACCGAGAACTCGCGGATCAACTCCTGGCATACGCCTCGGGCGAGCCCATCGATTTCTCCGCAGTGCGAATTGACGAGGCGAGTTTGACGGCGTTTCAACGCAAGGTCGTGCGGCACTGTCGGCGGATCCCGCGTGGCGACAGCCTGACGTATGGCGAACTCGCGCGGAGGGTTGGATCGCCACGGGCGGCCCGTGCCGTGGGCGGTGTTATGCGAGCGAACCGTTTCCCCATTGTTGTGCCGTGCCATCGCGTGGTCGCGGCTGACGGCGGGCTCGGTGGATTTTCCGCGGCGGGTGGGCTGCAAACAAAACGTCGTCTGTTGGCGCTCGAACGGGGCGAAGACGTGGGGCGCGGGACGTATGGCAAGGCGGATCTGTGCGTCGCTGGTTGTGTTGTGTAACGGGTAATAGTGTACGAACATAAAGTAGGCCGGGCAGGACTCGAAACGACGCAGCAATCATCGGGAAAAACGCATGTTTCTGCAAGAGGCGGCGCAGAATCCGGCGCAGTTGGCGCACATTCGGGCGGGATCGATGCCGATCTGCGGGCCATCATCGACGCCTGGCCGATGCTCTCGGAGTCCACCAAAGCGGAAATCCTGGCAATCGTAACTCACTCTACATCGGTGGCGGACAATGGCACACAATGGCAAGCTAAAACGCGA
>CAUYYY010000158.1:0-5469 GCA_963577165.1 Planctomycetota bacterium
CTCGCGGGCATAGTGAAGATCCCAGGCCCAGGTGCTCGGCCGTTTGGTGCTGCCACGATTCAAGACATGATAACACAACCGGCCGACTGACGGTTCTGAGCATGGCCGCGTCGTACCATCTCCGAACCCATCAGGGAAGTTGAATGTCCCTTTTTGCGATCGATGCCACACCCGCAACGCTACCGTTGCCAGCGTACGGTTCGAGGCCAGAGTAACTGGCTAGGTCTTCTCTGTAGGACTCTTTCATTCCCAATTCCAAGCCGGTTTATCCCGGCGCTTTCCCTGTCCCCGTTTCTGTTTCCTTCAACGTCAGCGTCTTTCCTTTCGCATGGTTTTTTTACAGAGCGATCCTCAAGAGGATAGGATAGCATTCCGGCATGGACTATCGCGATGACCGCGTCAACCGCATTCTCCGTCATCCCGCCAATCTGTACGTTCTTGTGCAACATCTTGCGTATCGGTGTTCCACCAAGAAGCCGGTTATCCAGTACAAAACCCAACAAGCGAGACTCCTCGTGATTACGATTCGTGTTTTCTTCACTCGTGAGTTTTCGCAGAAGGGATGATCCTTTGCGGTTAAATGAAAAATCAATCAAATGTCTTCCATGTTTGTCGACACCTTTCTTTGCCGACGTCAGGTACTCACCGGTAAGGTGCAGCGAATTTGCCATAACTAACGCTTCGGAAACAGTGCCGGTCACTCGCTTCACCAAGCGATGGTCTGGCGCATCAGAAGGATCGAATTCCTTCTCCGAATAGGCAACCCATTCAGCAACCTTGGATCCATTGATGATAAGTTCCTTAGTGTGTAGCGGGAGCAGTCGAGCCTGTTCGATGATGATTCGATCTTCGCGGCGTTGCTGATCGGCGGTGTAGCGAAATTCAATATGACCCAACGCGATGATTCGTAGCTTGATCATTTCCAACTCTGCGTGATCGGGTTGGCCATTCACGTGAATCTCGATTTGCCTGTTGTCTAAGAATCTCGCTCGACCCGTGGTACCGAGCCGAATGTGAAGCGATCTCAGAAGGTTTGTTGTATCAATTCCCTCGCCCTTGCGGAGCTCGCTGGTGTCAACTTCATAGTGAAGGATAGTAGCGTTAGCATTGTCTTCATTAAATGCATGACCACCGCTGATAAAATGAAACTGCGACACACAAATTGTCAGTAGTGCAATGAGTCGGTACCGAGTTACAAATTCTCTCATGGGACGTATCCTGTTTGGGACGCGGATGCAAAAGGGGACATTCTAGAATGGCATTAACATTTCTCTAACGCCTTTGACCAAAGGAAGTAAGCAACGCTGTCGCACCACTGCTGTCACTCCGCGATCTGAAGCGAACAAGGCGCGCTAGCACGGTCAGGCACGAGGATTGTTCCGGCCTTTGATTTGGCTCCAATTTCAATGGCTATGGATGCAGTGCTATGACAGCTACGCTTTTCCGTTTGATAGTACGGTTTACGGAAATGTTAATGCCATTCGGGACATTCTACTTTTTCAGGGTCTTTCGGGGGCGGCCGCGAGGGCGGAGTGATGATTCCAGGCCCAGGTGCGTAGCCGTTTGGGATTGCCACGATTCCGATCCGAACGACCGGCCGCGAATCAACAGTTCCGATAGCCGTGTGAAGCGCTGAAGTCCATCGCGAGTCAGGCCAGTTGCGAATGGTTCTGCCTGACCCAATCTTCGACCACCTGACGAAACTCTTTCGCCTTCTCGATAAGCTCATCCGCTTCGGCCTTGGAGGTCACGCCCGCTACGTCGTAGTTCACCTGATTCCGCATCCGGCGGCATGTATCGAAATAGTCCATTACCGTTTGCTGCGTTGCTCCCAGAATTAGTGCGAGTCGCACGGACATAAGGTCAGCGATTGCTCGTTTTTCCCGACGAAAACGTAGTGTACGCGACCTCGGTATTTCATAATCTGCTGTAGTATCATCTTGGCGAGTTGCAGGACAGCATTGTAAGCCACGACGAACCGTCGGTCGGCGGACAACTCTTTGATGGCCGCGTCTTTCAGGTCGCGGTCAACTAAGGCCCTCAACTCATCGAGTTCGTTTCGACTTGTTTGGTGTTGCTGTATTTTTCGACTTTGCAAAAGCTGCTGCAAACTCACGCGCGTCTCCTAGGATGAAAAGTTTTTCGTTTTGCACGACCGTCTTGGCAAAATGCTGGCCGCTTCTGAGTTTCTTGGCAAACTCTGCTTTGGGGTAGAGGCTCGGATTTACGGGACGACCAAGTTTCCGCTCTGCTTGCTTGAGGCAAGAAGCCGTGTCCGAGAGTCGCAGCTTGCCGATAACCATCAGGTCGACGTCGCTATCGGCCTGTTCTTCCTGGCGAGCGACCGAGCCGTAAACCAGTGCCCACTGAATGTCGTCCGATATGGGTGCCAGTGCTTCGCGAAGCACTTCCACCACTCCGAGCGTTTTGGTCAAAAGTCCCTTGAGTTCAGCAAAGAAAGGAGACTCGGAGTTCGCCCGATAATAAACCCGATTTCCTTCCACGCGAGATTCCAGCACACCGGCACCGGCCAACGAAGCCAGTTCGCGTTGCAGACTGGAGGGAGTTCGACCCAAGTGGGCCGCCAGGTCGCTCATGTACCACCACCGCTGGGCGTGCATCAACGTCGCGGCAAGCACGCCTTGGCGTACGGACGGGAACAGAGCATCAAGGGCGGAGGACTTACGCATAATGCGTAAATGTCAAGGGCAGGCCTTTTGCTCACAGGGGTGGAAAAGGGTTATTTCGGACAAAATCACGAGCCGCGAGCGGCTCTGCTAAACTCATTCGTTGTTTTCCCTCGCGGAGGCGCGCGCGAATCGTGCGCAGCCGCTCGGCCAGTTCCGACTCGAAACCACGATCGACCGGCCGATAATACTCGCGCTCGACGCCAAGATAGTCTTGCGCCGCCACGCCACCCTCGGCGTTGTGGGGATACTCATAGCCCTCGCCGTGGCCGAGCCGCTTGGCGCCCGAGTAGCTTCGATCTTGCAAGTGAACGGGCACCGGAATCAATCGGCCCTCGCGCACGTCGCGTCTCGCCTCACTGATGGCGACGGTGGCGGCGTTCGATTTTGGCGCACATGCCAGGTAAGTCGCGGCCTGGGCCAGCGTCAACTGACACTCGGGCAGTCCGACAAATTCGACCGCGTGCATCGCGGCCACGGCCAGCGGCAGCGCCTGCGGATCGGCATTGCCGACATCCTCGCTGGCCAGAATCACCAGCCGCCGGGTAAGAAACCGGACGTCTTCGCCCGCCTCGAGCATCCGTGCCAACCAATAGAGGGCTGCGTCGGGGTCGCTGCCACGAATCGACTTGATCAGGGCACTGGCTGAGTCGTAATGAGCGTCCCCGTCTCGGTCGTATTGAATCGCCTTTCGCTGGACCGACTCGGCAGCCAGTTCGAGGGTGAACTCAACCGGCGCAGCGCCCGTTGAATGGGTGTCCGTTGAATCAGCGCCCGTCGAATCGGTTCCCGTTGAGTCGACTGTCGAGAGGACACCGATCTCGAGGGCCGAAAGGGCTCGCCGGGCATCGCCATCGCAGGTCTCGGTCAAGAACCGCAGCGCCTCGTCGGTCAGGTTTACCCGATAGTTGCCCAGCCCACGTTGCTTGTCGGCCAGAGCGCGACGGACCAACATCGCGACGTCGTCGGCCGAAAGGGGTTGAAACTCGAAAATCTGGCTGCGGCTGACCAGCGCGCTGATGACCGTGAAAAAAGGGTTCGACGTGGTGGCGCCGACCAAGGTGACCACGCCCTCTTCGACGTCGGGCAGCAGTGCGTCCTGTTGCGATTTGTTGAAGCGGTGGATCTCGTCGATAAACAGCAGCGTCCGGCCCTCGCCGGTCGAAAGCCGGTCGCGAGCCTGTTCGAGAAGCTCTCGCAACTCCTTCACCCCGCTGGTCACCGCGCTGAGCTGTCGAAACCGGCTGCGGGTCTCGGTCGCCAGTAGCCGGGCGAGCGTCGTCTTGCCCGTGCCGGGCGGACCATAAAAAACAACCGAGCCGAGCCGATCGGCCGCCAGTAGCCGGCGCAGCAGCTTGCCCTCGCCCAGGAAATGTTGCTGGCCGACGAATTCGTCGAGCGACGCCGGCCGCATCCGCGCGGCCAACGGCTGCGCCCGCTGCCGGTTCTTCGTTTCACTTGCTTTAAAGAGAGACATGCACATCATTGGACCACGTTTTGGTGTCCGGCTCAATGCGAGGCAGATCGGGCTAAAAAAGCCGCATCTGGCCGCTCGCGGCTCGTGGGGCGCGAAACTGTGAACTGTCGAGCAGCGGCAAGCGGGTGTCGAGACCCAGCTTCTTTTTGAACACGCTGAACGTGCGGGCAATCTGCTCGGCATACGGGCCGGTACCGCGCATGCGGCGGGCGAACTCGGCATCGTTGATTTTTCCGGCCCGCGTACTGCGGATCAAGGATTCGACCCGATCGCGCTTGAGCGGCATGGCGCGCGCGAGCCACTCGAAAAAGATCGGTCGCACCGAAAGGGGCAGCCGCAGCAATTGATAACCGGCCGTCGCTGCGCCCGCGCGGCGGGCAGCGTCGAGAATCGCCGGGATCTCTTCGTCGGTCAGGCCGGGCACAACCGGCGCGACCATCACGCCGGTCGTGACGCCCGCGGCCGAAAGCTCGCTGAGCGTACGGAGCCGTGCCGCCGGTGTTGCGGTACGCGGTTCCATCGAGCGGGCCAGCTCGGCATCCAGTGTCGTGATGCTAATCATCACGCGGACCAAGCCCCGGGCCGCCATCTCGGACAGGATATCCAGGTCGCGCAGGACCATCGCGTTTTTTGTTACGATGGCGACCGGCTGCCGCGCCTCGAGCATCACCACCAAGCAATCGCGCGTAATTTGCAACTTCCGTTCGACCGGCTGATAGCAGTCGGTGACGCCCGACATCATGATCGGCTCACCCCGCCACTTCGGTCGGCCCAGTTCCTCGCGCAAAAGACGCGGTGCGTTACGCTTCACCAGGATCTTCGACTCAAAATCCAAGCCGGCGTCGAGTCCCAACGTCTCGTGGGTCGGTCGGGCGTAGCAGTAGGCGCACCCATGTTCGCAGCCGCGGTAAGGGTTGACGCTGAAACGGAACGGAATGTCCGGGCTGTCGTTCTCGCGGATGATCGATCGTGCGTCGTCGGGCAGAAACTGCGTGGGCACCGATCGCCGCGGGCTCAGCAGCACGTCGTCCCCGGCGAGTTGCTCCAGATCGGGCACCAAGTGCGTGCGCTCGAAACGGTTGGGAACCGGGTCGGCACCAACTCGGCCCACGATTTTAGACGGCTTTGCCCGACGACTGCCCATGACGGTTCACCTGCGCTGGAGGATACTTGCACGATTTCAGCACCCCGGCTGTTGTGTCCCGACAGATTCTGTGGCTTATTCATCAGCAGCCGGGGTGTTTCTAAACTGCGCTCTGCCTGTACATTTGTATCATATCATCACAAGAAAAGCCAGGGTTTTTT
>CAUYYY010000159.1:0-5427 GCA_963577165.1 Planctomycetota bacterium
CGCCGCAGTGCCGACTGCTCGTTGTCCAACGAAAACTCATCGCTAATCCGTTTTTGAGCCGCATCGACGTTGCGGACCAGCCGACTCAGAGCCGAATCGTCTTCGTCGAGCGAAAACTCCTTCATCACCTTGTCGATTTTGTCCTGCATTTCACCGGAAAGTCTCCCGTGGCTCTTGGTCAATTCGCCCACCAGCCGGCTCAGCGCCGACCCCTCTTCATCCAGAGAGAACTGTCTCAACAGATCATCGCGTTGCGATCGCAACTGCCGATCCACCATCTGACGCAGCGCAGCCAAAACGCCCTGGCTTTCGTCCGGGCTGAGGACCTTCATCAGCGGGCTGTTCTCGCCGACATGCTCCACAAGTGTCTTGGCCAGCGTCGACTGCTCGCCGCCGATCTGCCGCCGCAAGACCTCTTCCAATTCACCGTCGCGGCGCACGAGTCGTTCGACCCGCTGCGGAAAGTGACCGTCCTGCGGATCGAAGTATTTCTTCAACTCGGCGGTCAATTGATCCTGCATCTGCCGGCCATGTTGTCCCAACTGCCGATCGAGGCTGTCGATCATACGCGCGCTTTCGCGCTGAATGAGATCGGCATCGATTCGCTGGCCCGCATGACGGAGCGCCAGCACACCGATCTTCAGTGCCGAGAGCGCGTAGTCCTCACGATCGGTCTCCTCACCATGTTGGCAGAGCGCTTCGACAATCTCGCGATCTTTGACGGTCAGCTCCAAAACGAGCTGCAAAGGCAAGTCGTCCGTCGAAGCGTGCAGCACATCGACATCCAATTCTGAGCCCACGTCCGAAAGAGGCTCGGCTACATCGGCCATGACGGCTCATCCTTCCATGCTGAGAAACGCGATTGTACGTTTGAACAGTGTCTGCTCAATATCGCATGCCATCGCCGGGGAATCAAGAAGCTGGGTACGTCACCCAGGAAAATTGCAAAGTCCATTTTTCGCTCTATGGCATGGATCGGCGCCTGGAGGCCGATCTCGGTTACTCTTCCAGTTCGGCCTGCGCCGCATCCCAGTCAAGCTGAACCTGGGGAATCCGCAGTAGGATCTCGTCCTCCGCTGCCTGATATGTCGTCCCTCGGCGTGTCGCCGATCGGGCCATGCCCACTTCCTCCACAAGCGCTTCGAGCCAAGAAGGGAGATCCGACCCGACTCCCGACGGCTGTTCGGCTAGGCTTTCGATCTCCTGCTGCAACAACGAGAAGGCCGCTGCGTCACCACCCGTGCGTGCATCTTTCATCGCCGGACGCACGAGTGCTCGAACCCGATCGACGGCCAGCGGACGGACAAAGCGTTCGGAGAGCCGTTCGGCAATCGTCGGCAGCCGCATGCCATACTTGCGACACCGTTCTTCCAATCGTTTCATGTGTCGGTCCGCTGCTTCACGACTTTCCTTGGCCAACTCTCGCCGCCAGATTTCCGCCGCCGCATTTCGACCTTCTCGCGTCAGCACCTCGTGCGCCATCGTGATCGGTTTCAAGTTCCACGCCACGCGATCGTAATCACTCCGGACTCGCAGAAAATCAAACAACGTGTAAAGCATGTCTCCCCGATCCGACTGCGTCGTCGTGCCGTTGTAATCTCGGTATTCCGTGTAGCTCTCGACAATCGCCTCCAAGCAGAACGTCAAATGGTCCACCAATGGTTCTTGCGCTGAAGTGTCTTGCATGGCGCACCAATCTTCGCGCAGACGCCAGGCCGGATGGCTCTCGTCAATATCTTCCAGACTTCGCAGCCAGGCATCGACGCCCTGATGTAAAATGGCTCGCAGATTACCCAGATTGAGAAACTGTTGGATGAAAAGTTGCCGTCCATATCGCTGGATAAACTCGACTACCGCATTCCACGATTTCTCTTTGGCAACCTTTTCAACGACAGAGAGCCGTACGGTACGACTGTGGCGTAACCAACGCCGAGACTCCACTTCAGTCAGTTGCTTCAAACAGTCAACCAACAAGTGATCCGTTTCGCTACGGCTCGCCGCACCCGCCTCGGCGTCCCACTGATCGGCCGAAGCAACGAGACATCGAACGATCGACTTGTAACCATTTTCAAACAGCCGATCGAACTCGGTAATCGCGCCAGGTCCTACCGACTGTTGCGACTCCATGACCTGCACCGTCTCGAGCAACTGTCGTGTTTCTCGCAGAAGTCCCAATCGCGGCAACCAGCCGACCAGGTCATAGATGAATTGTCCCATGGCGCGTGAGCGAACATTCCGTCGAGGATCTCCTCCCTTGGTGAGAGGTAGGTAAAGAATTTCCTGCCTGCGGAGCGCCGCAATCAGCTTGGACCACGTCGCACGGACTGCTTCGACATCGCCCGCCAGCACACCCCGCAACAACCGGAGCTCGTTGCCAGAGAGTCGATCGCCCTGACCGCCCAGGGCGTTATCCTCCGGATCGTCACCGCCAGCCGCCCGCAACAACCGCTGCGCACCACGCATCTCAACACTCGTCGAAACGATCCGCTCGATCAGCACCTCCTTGATCATCCGTCGCCGATCATATTCCACCATCGAATCATTCTTGCCCGACGGCGCCGCGATCTGATACTTGTGTACGGCAGCCAACAATGCCAGCAAACCATTGCAATGAGCCGAAGCCTGCTGACTCCACCGGCTAAACACCTCGCGCCGTTGATTCGACCTGTTCCGACTGGCGCCAAGACAGATCGCCGCATGTCGCCACATCCGTGCCAACGTCGTGTGAAACATCAACCGGTAACCTAGTCGACGTGCTTCGGCCTGCAATTCAAAATCGCTGGTGTCCACACCAAAATCGAGCGTATCACCTTCCACACCGTCGTCGGTGCTGTCGATATAGGTCATCTCATCGTAGGCGGCGCTATAAAGACAGCTTTCTTCGTCGTTCCAATCGTCATCTTCCAACTCGTCTTCCTCGCTCCCTGCCGGCTCGCTATCCGCGAGTCCTGAATTGCCGTCGGCCAACTCCAAGCGAGCCACCTGCCAATACTCATCCGCGTTCGCCTCAAGCAACTCGAAGAACTTATTGATGAGTTTCCAGGACTCGTCATCATCTGCAGTGATCCCGTCCTGTGTCGAAGTTTTGGACGCCACCAGCCGAATCCACCGCACGGCCAGCCGATGAAACGAACTATCACCATCTTCCAACGGCGTCCGTTCGACTTGGCTGAGCCATTGCATCAACAGCGCCGTCGAAGCGACGGCATCGTTGCGTTCCAACAACGCTTCGACGACCAACTGAAACGCCTTGGGTGTGCCGAACTGGTCGACGAACAAACGCCAAAAAGCGATGTCACCCGATTCCGCACCCGCTTTGTGCCATGCATTCAGAGCGCCGGCAACCAGATTCGCCGAGACCACCATGTCTTTGCCGACCAGAGGTTTCACGCTACTGACGGTCGGTGTCGCGAACCGGTCCCACCAGTCGGCCAGACGGGTAAAGATTTCGGAAAACCGCGACTCCAATTCCTCATCGTCAATCGCCGCGGCTTCGCCCTCGGCCCGGGCACAAAGGCCGAAGATCTGTTCCATCAACTCGATTAGGTCGTCGGCTCGATAGTCGCGGATGCTGTTCTCAAGGGCCGGAAACAGACTGAAGTTGCCCTCAAACCCGACAATGTTCCACGGATCCATGAGTGCGCCACACTCGATCGCCCGATGCAACAGATCTTCGATTTCCAACAAGTCCTCGATCGTCCGGCCCAGTTCGCGCACATCAATCGCGTGATGTCCTGCGGTGAGCCGACAGTAGATCTGGCTCAACATGCGGGCCGAAGCAACACGAACCGTGTGGGCTTGTCGCAACGCCGCTTCGGGATACCCCATCCGCGCATAAAGCTGAGCCAACTGGACCCGCTGCAACTGGGTCGCCCGGCGGTGCGCCAACTCCTGGTTGAGATGCTGCCGAGCGCCGCCGAACGGCTGGTGACGATCGCACGCTTCCGATCGCAGTCTTTCGGCATGCGGCCCGCTCAACTGTTGCAACAATTGCTCGTAAAACTGATCCCGGATATTCGCAATATACGGCAGCAACGTTCCCAGCGTAGTCGACGAGTCGTGTGTGTCCGGACCGCTGCCGGTGGTGGCCGAGGCCATCAACATCGTTCCGGCCAGCACCGCCGCCGCTTCGGTCAACAATTCATCCGTCGGCAGGTCCGACCGCCCATCCAATCGCGACAGCAGAGCATCGAGCGTGACTTGCTGCAGAACAAAGCGTCGATAGCGGCCTTTGTTATCAATCAGGTGCGGATCCCACGTTCCGAAATGGTAGTTTGGACGCTTGTTCACAGGATGATCGAAGTCATAAGCCCTGGGATCGAGCGCCAACTCTTGCATCAGCTCCGGATTGAACCAAGCCTGGTTCAATAGCATCGGGTCGGTTTGCCGCAGCAATTCCAGAGTCTTTTCAGTCAGAGCCTGATAGCGGCCCATCGCCACGCCGGCACCCTCGAGGTAAAGCGGAATCGGACGCACCCATTCGTGCGCATAGGGCTCGATCTTCTGCTCCGAGACGAGAACTGCCACCGGTCGGTAGCCGAGGAAATCATTGATTTCGGCTAAAGCACCTTCGGTGATCCGTTCTGTTTCATCCCAGGGCGGTCCCTGATGAAGGATCGCCAAGAGCGCCTGGCTAAGGAAAAAAGGACGCCACAGACCGCCGTCCTTTTGATGAAAAAGCAGATCGCGGTGAAAGCTACGATAAGCCGGCAACAGATGATCAAACAATAGCCGGAGGACCGCTCGTGCTTGACGGACATCGGCGAAAGTGCCCGCTTCGGTATGCAACACATCAAGCGCCTGACAAAATCGGTGTTTGAGCGCCCTATGCAACTCACTCTGCTCACCGACTTCTACCGCGCGAAAAACCTCATTGATGTTGCTCGCAAATCGCGCATTCGGTGTTCCGGACGAGAAATTGAGATAGCCGAGCGCTTCTTGCAGCGCGTTTTGAACGCCGGCAACTCGTCCGGTTTCTTCCATGCAGCACCTTCAAAAGAAGCACCTCGAGGTAAACGTCGATGCAAAACCCATCGTAATCAAAGGAAGTGCCCGTGGTCTAGCGGGTCAGCGGTCTCAGAGCGGTGTCTCTGGTGCCGACGATATCGGAAATTATCGTTCCATAGACCGTTTTCAGGGGGAACCGTTTTTCCGAGTCAAGACCACGTGCTTTTGCTCACAACACAAATTATCATGGAATTGTGGCAGGAGCGTCTCACCGCAACTGCAAACCCACGTATGAACACCTATTACGAAGGACGAGTTGAAATGATGATATCGTCGCAACGCACAGTCTTTTCCCAACTATTGCTTGTCTCAGTCTGTGCTTCGCTGACAACACAGGCCAGCGCCGCCGATGGAATCGTTGCCCGCGGCGCCGCGGCACGCCACGGACTGCACCGAGCATGGGTAACCCAGATCCAACTC
>CAUYYY010000160.1:0-5419 GCA_963577165.1 Planctomycetota bacterium
GTGTGCAGCCCTCCCCTGGGTAGGAGCATTAAATTAGTTCTCATTGTGCGGTATCTGGGTCGACCGCCGAGAACGATCGCTTCGCGATGGAGCCTATGACTGAGCGCCGGAGCGATCCAACGGGTCGCTCCGGTTGCTCAGCGGATTCATTGGCAAACGGTGCAGGATCACTGGTCAATATCGGTCAGTCAAAAAGCACCCCGGCTGCTGTGCCACGACAAGCTCTATACCCGCTTTATCAGCAGCCGGGGTGCTGATCGCTTGATTCATTATGGTAACGACTCCTATGCTTATTTGGCTGCTCGATTGCTTTCGCAGCTTCTCCACGGAGACCTTCGCCGGATTGGAAAAAATCACCCTGCGCGCATCGCTGGCCGCCATGGTCAGCTTTTTGTTGGGAGTCGGTCTTGGCCCACGACTGATCGCCTGGCTGAGGTTGCGATTTCGAGAACCGAACACCAGCCCTTCGCACGAAGTTGAACGCCTGCACCGAGAGAAACATTTTACGCCGACCATGGGCGGGTTATTTATTGTCGGTGGCGTGGTCGGCGGCTGTCTGATCTTTGGTGATTTGGCCAATCCGTATCTGCTGATCGCATTGGCGCTCTCGGTCGGATTGATGTCGCTCGGCGCGATCGATGACTTGATCAAGCTCCGTGGTCGATCACGCGGAATCTCGGCACGGACAAAACTTGGCGTACAAGTCGTGCTGGCTACCGTCGTCGCGTTGATAGTCTTTCAGTATCATCATCCGGTTGCTGGCGGACTGGACCTTTCCATTCCCCTCATATCGAATACGATTCATCTTGGTTGGTGGTTTGTACCGCTCTCTGTGCTGGTGCTTGTTGGGACGTCAAACGCGGTGAACCTGACCGACGGCCTCGACGGCCTGGCCGGCGGCTGTCTGGTGTTTGCCTTTTGTAGCATGGGCGTCGCGGCGTATGTCAGCGGTCATGCCGGGCTGGCCGCCTATCTGAATATCCCTTTCATGCCCGGCTCGGGCGAGATGCTGGTCGTCGCCGGTGCGATCGTGGGCGGACTGCTGAGCTTTTTGTGGTTCAATTGCCACCCGGCACAAGTCTTCATGGGCGACACCGGCTCGCTGCCGCTGGGTGGGTTGCTCGGTCTGCTGGCTGTGGTGGGCCGACACGAGTTGCTCCTGCTGGTGATCGGGGGCGTTTTCGTCGCCGAGGCGGCCAGTGTGCTGCTCCAAGTCAGTTACTACCGATGGTCGCGGCGGCGTCTGTTTTTGTGTGCCCCGCTACATCATCATTTTCAGTTTCGTGGCTGGGCCGAAAGCCAGATTGTGGTCCGGTTTTGGATTGCCTCGGCTTTGTGCGCGATCGTGGGGATGGCTAGCTTAAAGCTTAACATCCAAGACCGGTCACATGTCCAGAGTATGCCGCGGAGCATGGACATTTCCGATGCGCCCCCGTCGAGCGATGCGCGGCAGATCGCCGGTCAGTTTAGGAGCGTACGATGAATAACTGCGCGATTTCAGCACCCCGGCTGCTGATGAATCAGCCACAGAAACCCCTAAGTGACACAGCAGCCGGGGTGCTTCCTACCACCGCAATGTAAAATAATCGATGTTGTCAAACTCTCCACACATTGTGTTTGCGGGCGACGGAACGGCCGGTCACCTGTTTCCCGGACTGGCCGTCGCCAAGCAGTTTCTGCATGAGGTGCCGCGTACGCGGATTACGTTCGCGGGCTGCGGAAAGCGGCTTGAGCAGCAAGCCGTTGCCGCTGCGGGATATCAATACTTGTGCATTCCCTGCCAACCGGTACCCCGTTCACCGTGGCAGGCGTTGCGGTTCGTTACCGACAACATGGCTGGGTACTGTGCATCGCGTTGGATGTTGCGAGAGCAACATGTCTCGATGGTCGTCGGGCTGGGTGGCTATTCGAGTGCGGCGACCGTGCGAGCGGCGGTTTCTCGCGGCCTGCCGACCGTCCTGTTAGAACAAAATGCGATTCCCGGCAAAGCCACTTGCTGGCTCGCACCGAGCGCTTCGATGGTTTGCGCCTCGTTCCACCAGATCCGGCCGCGATTGAAATTGGGAACCAATCTGCGATTTACAGGAAACCCGGTCCGGCCCGAATTCCAGCGCCTCTATTGGGTTCCGCCCGAGAATCGTGTTGCGCAGCGAGGCCGACACGAACGGAGACTGCTGATCCTGGGCGGAAGCGGCGGTGCCGAGTCGCTCAACCAATCGGTGCCACCGGCCCTCCATAAACTTGGCAAACAACTGCGCGGCTGGCGGGTAGTACATCAAACCGGCAGCGGAAACTTACAGTCGACGCAGGAGTTGTATAGAAAACTCAATATCGAGGCCCTGGTCGTATCGTTTGTGGATGAAATGGCCGAGGTGATGCACGGTACCGATCTGGTGATATCGCGAGCCGGCGGTACCACGATTGCCGAGCTGGCGATGGCCGGCAGCGCCGCGATTCTTGTGCCCTATCCGAACGCAGCGGACGATCATCAGATGGAAAATGCCCAGGTACTGGCCGCCGCTCGAGCCTGCCACGTGATCGACGAGCGGAGCGACGCAGGCCGGCTCGACGACCAACTGGTTCGTGAATTGAAACGCCTAGTTGCAAACGAAAGCCTGCGCCGGCGTCTGGGTGAGCAGATACATGCCTTCGCCCATCCCGACGCGGCACAAGAAGTGGCCTCGGCCATGCGCGAGCTATTGGACATGCCCGCCGCCCTGGTTCTTCGCCGCGCGGCCTAGCCCCGGGTGCCGGGGAAGGAGCCTACGACGACGGCCCCGAGATGTGGAGCTGCCGCCGGGGCCGTCGTTGGGACTCCTTCCCCGCCACCCATCCCACCAAGTAAACTTAAAACGATCACTCGCCCTACCGAAACATCTGGGAGATACTCGATGCAGCGAACATTGATTCTACTCAAGCCCGACTGTGTGCAACGCCGCATGATGGGCCGTGTGATCAGCCGATTTGAAGACAAGGGATATAACATCATCGCCATGAAGATGATGCAGATTACGCCTGATCTGGCGAAACAGCATTACGCGGAACATGTTGACAAGGGGTGGTATCCGACGCTCGAGGGGTTCATCACCGGCGGGCCCGTGGTTGCGGCGATTGTCGAAGGACTCGACGTGATTGACGTCGTGCGGAATATGCTCGGGGCGACAAATGGTCGGGACGCCGCGACAGGCACCGTTCGCGGCGACTTCGGATGCTCTCGGCAGATGAATCTGGTCCATGCCTCGGATGGGGAGGAAGCCGCCTCGCGGGAAATCGGGCTCTATTTCCGTGCGGATGAGATCAACAGCTACGAGCCCACGATCACGCCTTGGCTCAAAGCAGCCGACGAGTAGACGCCGGGGCCGCCCAATATCTTGAGAAGAGCCACGATTGGAAGAAAAGAACCGCAGATGGACGCAGATCAATGCAGATAAAGTTGGGGCCCGCCACAGAAAGAAGAGCCACGGATTGAACACGGCTAAAGAAACCTTTTTGTGTCTTTCGGTAAAGGGTTCTACGCTGCCCGGCGAGCCTGGACGCTCGTCATCACCTTCCGCGCGATCAGCGGAAAGCAGCCCAGGGCGACAAAGGCGATTACCAACTCGATCGATAGAATGCTGCTGATCCCTTTCTCAGCCAGATCGGCCAGCGACGGCACGCTTCCGCCAGCCCAGGCAAAAACCACGGTTCCGGGAAGCATGCCGACTTGGCTGACCAGCCAAAACGTGCGGACGCCAATCGGAGTCAGCCCCATGACGATGTTGATCACAAAAAATGGAACCGCCGGGATGAGCCGCAACGTGAATAGATAGAATGCGCCGTCGCGCTGCAATTCGCGATTGAACCGGCCAAAGAAGTCCGCGAACTTCGCTTGGACGATGTCTCGGAGCAAATAACGGCTGATCAAGAACGCGGTGCAAGCGCCGGCCGTTGAGGCAAAACTAACCAGAATCACCGTCCGCCAAAGGCCGAATAGCCAGCCGTAGGCCAGCGTCATCACCGCGGCGCCCGGGAGCGAGAAGCCGGTCACGATCCAGTAAATCAGAAACGCGACGCCGTAGACCAGCAGCGGCTGTTGCCGGTGGTAGTCGCGAAACATTTGTTCCGACTCGGCCGCCCGCCGCAGGAGCGTTTCCGTATCCGGAATCAACCAGTAGGCCACCACGAGCCCAACGGCAAAGAGGGCCGTCAGCACAAGTTTCAACTTGGGTAACCCTTTAGCCATTGGGGGCCCTTTACAGGAATGGCTTATCAATAACCCCAGCATTCTATGCTCGGGGAAGGGTTTAGGCATCAGGGTTAAAGGTTGTTCCGAAATCCCGAACCCCAAACCAGCCGAGGCCCGTGGGCCTCGTAGAACTCGGCCCACCCTACGAGCTCGGACCGCCCTACAGGTTTCCCGCAGGCGTTTCGGATCGCAACTGGTCGATCATGTCGCTCAGAGCCGCCCCGGCGGCCTCTTGCCAGAGAGCGGCGCCATATTTCTCTTTGTACGGTGCCTTCGTATAAGCAAAATTAATGCCGCGCGAATTGTTGATGATGGCGCCCAGGCCGCGCGGATCGAATGCGGCCGCCACATTCGCCGCAGACCCGCCCTGGCTGCCGAACCCGGGCACTAGGAACCAAGTATGGGGCATGGCGGCACGTAATTCGGATAGCTGCTCGGGATGCGTCGCACCGATAACCGCTCCGACGATGCCATATCCGCATTCGGCCGCCGTCTTGGCGGCAAGTCCTTCGACGTATTCGCCCACGTGCCGGTAAAGCGGTCGGCCCTCGGCCACCAAATCCTGGAACATGGCGCCGCCAGGATTCGAGGTCTTGACCAGCACGAACAAGCCGGCGTCTCGCTCTTGGGCCACGTCAACAAACGGAGCCAAGCTGTCGTCGCCCAAATAGGGGCTCACGGTCAGGGCATCGCCGCCCCAAGGACTTTGGCCTTCGGCGCCGAGCAGGCCCTCGGCGTAAGCGGTCGCGGTGGATCCGATGTCGTTTCGCTTGCCGTCAATAATGACGAGCAGCTTCTTCTGCTGGGCATAGGCAATCACGTCGGCCAGTGCATTCATGCCCGCGGGCCCAAGCTGCTCGAAAAACGCAACCTGGGGTTTGACCGCCGCGACGCGTGATGCCACGACATCGATGATTCCTCGGCAGAAAACGGAATATGCCGTGGCCCGCACGGCGCTCGACGTGTCCGAACCGTCCTTCAACACCTCGGGCAGCAGCTCGTATCGAGGATCGAGCCCGACAAGCACCGGGCTGCCCACGCGAGAGACCGCTGCGGCCATTCGGTCCATAAATTTTGTCAAACGTTAAACCCTAAAACAGACCCATCGCGACCAGGCTGTAGCGAACCACCAAGCCGGCGACTACCACGCTGACCATGCTCATCAGCTTGATCAGGATATTGAGGCTCGGGCCG
>CAUYYY010000161.1:0-5419 GCA_963577165.1 Planctomycetota bacterium
CAGAATCTTCGCCTCACGAAGCTTCGGGATGATCTCTTCCGCTCGGTACTTCTTACCTCGTGGCATCGAATGCCCTCCTTCAAATTGTGTCCAATTCACCGGATTATCACTTCGGATCTAGACTCGGTTGAAGGGGGCAGGCTACAACTCCTGCTTGTCGCCGTGACATTGGTAGCAAGTACCCGGCGCTTCCTCCCCAAGGTTATTGGAAGTCCCACGCAGCGATGCCAGTTGGTCGGATGGCTCTTGATAGCCGACCAACTCATTAGAATTCTCTTCGCGGTGTCTGGCATCCTCGCCGGGAAGCGTCGTCGGCGGAGTACCGGGCGGAACGTTGTAATGGTTCCGATGACAATCCGTACATGCGACATCGCTGTGAGCATGTACCGAGGTACGCCAATTCGTGCCAGGCGCGCAGGCGTCCTGCTCGTGACATTTTGCACAAGCTTCGCTGCGCTCAATCGGGCTCATCGTTTTGAAACCCAGGATCATTCCCGGTTCCTTCCCACACGTTTCCAGGTGCCGGCTCGCAGGCCCATGACACGATTCGCATTTCCCCTGCCGGTGAACGTTGTTGGCGAAAGCCTCGACGTAGGTTTGGTGGCACATCATGCAGAACTCATCGTCGTCGACAAGTTCTGCGTCCGCGACTGTGGGAATGGTGGCCTTAATCGGTGCATAGTGCGCCTCTCGCCACGGGCGGTTCGGCCGCCGCCAACCAGAATCAAGTCGAGATTCATCCGGTTGTGGGGTGCTGTCCGTCGATTTGCAGGATGTGACTCCCAGGACAAACAATCCGAACAACACGATCCAGGCCGACTTATGTCGGGTAGGGCTTGGATTTCGTGTCGCGGGATTTCGTGTCATGGCATGTGGCCTTCGTCAGGTATCGCGTGTGAGCCGTCCGACGCGAAACACCAATCGCTCCTGCACAGGAACCACCTCTTCCAACAGCCTGCCGAGCCGGCTATTCTTGCCCTATGGGCAGCTCGGTAGCCTTTGAACCTTAACGATTATCCGGCCTGCAGGGATGGTTCGGTCGCAGAACTGGCCCAACTTGACCCTATCGAGACCAAAATTGTCGAAATGTCCGCCGTCTTGGCTTTGTCGTATCTTGTGAGTCTTTCGAGCACACTTGTGGCCCACAAAGTCACGGATTATCGTGCCGCAGCAGCACACGCTCGGTCTTTCATGGTAGTCCAGGACGGACAGTCAGCGGCGGAGTAATGAACGATAGTAGTGCTAGTTGTTAATCGATTTCCAATTCACCCGCTTCGGAGCTCGCCGCCGAGCGGGGCCGCTTGCGGGCGAGTGTTTGCTTTTGCTCATGCGAGGAACCATTCATGTTGATCTCTCGAACGTATCTTGTACTGCCCATCTGCTCAGCGAGTGTCGTCGTGCTGGCAGGGTGCCAGGAAAATGAGGAGATCCGACGATACAGCGTCGAAAAACAGGGCGTCGAAAAAATGGCGCCACCCGACAACGCGCTCATTATCCCCACCCCAGGCAAGCCCACAGACCGGCTGCTGGCGGCGATCGTACCGCGCGGCGAGCAGACCTGGTTTTTCAAGGTCACCGGTCGTGCCGACGCTTTGGACAAAGAGACCGAGACGTTTCGGACATTTGTTCGCTCACTGCGCTTCGCCGAAGGCCAGGGAGGCCATCCAACGTGGACACTGCCGGAGGGCTGGCGAGCGATTCCGGCTTCGGGCATGCGTTTTGCAACCTTGCAATTCGGGCCGAAAGAAGAACCGTTTGAGCTGACCGTCATTCCGCTGCCCTCTCCCCAAGACGACCAGAACGCCTACATTCTCTCGAACATCAACCGTTGGCGAGGCCAACTGAGCCGGCCGCCGATTGGCCAGCAGCAGATGGCAGAGCAATCTGAACAGTTTGATTTAGACGATGCGACGGCGACTATCGTGAGCATTTTGGGTAATTTGAAACAAGACAATATGACCCGCCCACCCTTTGCATCGAGTCGACCCTTTGCAGCCAGTCCGGCGGCCAAGCCCGATCCGATTCGTCCGAAAACTGGCGAATTGTCGCCAATAATTTTCAGCAAGCCAGAGGGCTGGGTCGAGGGCGAAGTCGGAGGAATGCGAAAGGCTGCCTTCAAGGTGACCGACGGTGAGAAAACAGTGGAGATCACGGTCATTGACTTGGCCGGGGCCGCTGGCGACCGGCTCTCGAACATCAATCGTTGGCGCGAGCAGATTCAACTCGATACAATAACCCAGGAGCAGCTCGACCGCGATATGAAATCCATCGAAGTCGGCGACGGCACGGGCGACTACGTGGAACTCGTGGGGCCAGAGGATGCCCAGCCCCAAGAGTCTATCCTAGGTGTTATTACAATTCACTCGGGTCGCGCGTGGTTTATCAAGCTCAAAGGCGCCGCCGGCCTAGCAGAAAATGAGAAACAGCGATTCGAGTCATTCGTCAAATCGGTAAAATTTACTCCATCGTCTGGATCTCTGTAGGTACCTGGAGCCAACCATGGCAAGTAATTCGCCTTCGGAATCTGCTTCACCACCAGGCGATCGGTCTGAACCGGACTCTCTGGCTGCGACGATCCGAACGATCTTCTCTCCTCTGGCGTCACTGAAGCCAACCATCGTTTTGTTGGCGATGGCCATCTTTATTGTGCTCGCCGGCACCTTGGCTCAGGTGAACAAGGACATCTGGCAGGTCGTCGACGAATACTTCCGCACCGCGGTTGCATGGATTGATCTACAAATCTTTTTCCCGCGAAGCTGGTTTCCCAACATGCAGGACGTACCGGGAGGATTTTATTTTCCCGGTGGATGGCTGATCGGATTTGTGATGGCCATCAACCTGTTGGTAGCTCACTCACTACGTTTCAAAATATATACGCGCGGTCCGCGCCTGACCGGCGGCATCGTGGCGATTGTTGTCGGTGTGTTCATGACGTGGCTGGTGGTGACGAGCGGATCAAATCAAAACGACATGGGCCGGGTCGACGAGGTTCAGTGGTCGACGTTGTGGCTCGTGATCAAGGCCGGACTCGGCGCATCGTGGCTGGCCATGATCTATACGCTGGTCGTGTTGGATCGTGCAAGGGTATGGGAGCGATGGATCCTTATCATCGCCATCGCCGCATTGGGCTCGTTCTTGGTCTGGTTGCTCTTTGGCGGCCAAGAGGCCGTGCTCGGCGAGTCGTCCATGCGGATTCTGTGGCAGTTGATTAAGGGCGGGCTCGCTAGCCTGGTCCTGCTCGGGGGCTGTGCCTTGGTCTTCAAGCGGCGCGCCGGCATCGTGCTGCTGCACGCCGGTGTCGGTCTCATGATGTTCAGCGAGTTGTTGGTGGGCACCCAAGCCATTGAAGGGCACATGCGAATTAGGGAGGGACAGACGGTCAATTATAGCGAGCGGAGTCGCGTACTCGAGTTGGCGATCGTCGACCCTTCCGATCCAGTGAATGACGAGGTCGTGGTCGTGCCGGCGGCCATGCTGCGCCCTGGCAAACCGATCCGGCACAACGATTTGCCTTTCGATATCACGGTGCTCAAATATTTTGCCAATTCGGCTCTTCGGGATGTCCGGCCGGGCGAGCACAACTTGGCGACCGCTGGCACGGGACTGCAAAAGATCGCCACGCAGCAGCCCTCGGAAAGCGGATTGGACGACAAGGTCAACCTGGCCGTTGCCTATGTTGAGTTTCAAAAAAAGGACGGTTCCGAATCGCTCGGCAGCTATCTGGTCGGGCTGCTCCCATCGCTTTATGGAACAACAGAGAGGGTCCGCCTCGACGGAAAGACCTACGAGGTCAGCCTGCGTTACCGGCGAGATTACAAGCCTTATTCGATCCGGCTCATTGATTTTCGCTTCGACAAGTATCTGGGAACCTCTAAACCCAAAAACTATTCGTCCGACGTGCATCTGGTCGACGAGAGCCGAGGCATCGACCGCAAGGTTCGGATCTGGATGAATAACCCGTTGCGGTACGCGGGCGAAACGTTTTATCAGAGCGGGTTCGACATAAAGAAGACAGGTTCCGAAAGCACAATTTTGCAGGTAGTCAGCAACGCGGGCTGGATGATTCCTTATGTGGCGTGCATGCTAGTGGCCACCGGAATGCTCGCCCATTTCTGGTTCCTGCTCGCGCGGTTCCTCAAGAAGCGGTCCGAGCAGCAGATCGCCCCACAGAAGCAAAATAAGAATAATCCGTCACAGCGATCCGGCCGGCGATCGCGAACCTTCGCCGCCGTCTTTCCGTTGCTTGTTGTCGCCGCCGGGGCTGCGCTGTTTGTGAAAGTGGCTGTGCCACCCAAGTCTCTCGTTGACGAAATGAATCTCTACGAGTTTGGCAAGCTTCCGCTAGCCTACGAGGGCCGCGTTAAGCCGTTCGACACCCTGGCGCGAAACAGTCTTTCCATTCTTTCCGATAAGCAGTCGTTCAAAAACACGTCAGACGAACGGCAGTCGGCCATCCGTTGGCTTCTCGATGTGATTACCGGATCCCAGGACGTATATAAGTATAAGGTGTTTCGGATCGAAAGCCTGGATGTGTTGCAGACGCTGGGGTTGGAACGTCGAAAAGGTTTCCGCTATGCGATCAACGAGTTTTTGGGACACATGGATGATTTTGACAAACAGACCGAACAGGCCCGTGAACGAATTCGAAACAAGGATCCGCTGAGCCCCTACCAAAAAAAAATCATCGAGTTGGACAACAAGATTCGCCTGTTCCGGCTCTTGGAAGTATCGTTTCATCCGCCCGACGTGCGAAAGGGACATGAAAAGGAAGATTTGCTCGCCGCCATGGATCGTGTTCAGGAACTGGCCCGTTACCAACCGCCACTGGCCGTTCCGTCTAATCGCTTCTCCGACAAGCCTTGGGAATCTTACACCTCGGCTTGGACCTTCACCTATGCCAAGAAACTGATCGGAGAACCGCCCGACGCGGCTACTATCTCACTGAGTACCATCCTAGGCGCTTACGCCGCAGGTTCCGCCGACCAGTTCAACGCCGCAGTGGTCAAATATCAAGGGATATTGCAGAGCAATCCGCCTCCACATTACAACCTCACGAAAACCAATTTTGAAGCCTTCTTCAACCACGGTCAGCCGTTCTTCTGGGCTGCGATTCTCTACGTGCTGGCGTTCGTCCTCGCCTCCCTGGCCTGGTTGGGTTGGACCGCGCCACTCAATCGAGCGGCGTTCTGGCTCATCGTTCTAACACTTGTCGTGCATACCGCTGCGCTGATTGCGCGGATCTATATTTCGGGCCGCCCGCCGGTGACCAACTTGTATTCCTCGGCCGTGTTCATCGGCTGGGGATGCGTCGTCTTGGGCTTGATCCTCGAAAGGGCCTATCGGATCGGGGTCGGTAATGCGGTGGCAGCCGTCGCCGGATTCGCCAGCCTACTGATCGCCTTTTTCCTTTCGCGCTCCG
>CAUYYY010000162.1:0-5418 GCA_963577165.1 Planctomycetota bacterium
AACCGAGGTCTCGTCCGGCGCCCGACCGCCGCACGTTCAAGGACCTCACCATCAACGAAACCATCGAGTGTCCAGTCGATCCGGCCACGCTTCCGCCCGATGCCGTGCGAGTGGAAGTATTTCTGAAGTCCTTCTTCTGACCACGTTGCCATAGATCGTTTGACAGTAAACCTTTAGGGCAAGGCGTTTCTATACTCCTATTGGAATTGGAAACGCTGAGAAATGTCGAGATAGAGAAATCGCTGCCCGACGATCATCCGTCTACGTGTCGAAAGACAACTTGGCAATGCGAATTTAGGGGCCCGCCGACTGGCCAACACTAGAAGTCGTTTCGATACGACTCAAACTCTGCGTGGGGCACCGGTGCGGCATTGGAAAAGCGAGTAAAGTCGTGGCGCCAGATCAATTTGATGTCGCCAATCGGCCCGTTTCGCTGTTTGGCGATAATGATTTCTGCCTGGCCTCTGACCCGTTCGCGGTCTTCGTCGGTCGTCTGATAATACTCTTCGCGATGCACGAACATGACGACGTCGGCGTCTTGTTCGATGGCGCCCGATTCTCGCAGATGGCTGAGCCGGGGCCGGTTATCCCTGGTTGCTTCCGGCTGCCGATTGAGCTGAGACAAGCAGAGGACGGGAACATTTAACTCGCGAGCCAAGCCCTTAAGCCGACGCGCGATTTTGGCTACCTGTTCCTGTCGAGGGTCCTTCAGATTGTCCGGTTCAATCAATTGGAGATAGTCGATCACGATCAAGCCGAGGTTGTCTCTGCGTTTCATGCGCCGGGCTGCCGCCGCAATTTCTGTCATCGTGCGACTCGGTGTGTCATCAACGAACAGCGGTGCCTGGCTGATCTCGGCGGCTTTTTCCACGAGCTGGCGTCGTTCCTCGTTCGTGATCGTTCCGTTGCGCAGCCGGTTGCTGTTCACCTCAGCTACCGAGCAGAGCATTCGATCGCCAAGCTCGACCGACGACATTTCCAGGCTGACGAACAGCGTCGGAGCACGACCATGCATCGTGACATGTTCGGCAATGTTCATCGCCAACGCGGTTTTGCCCATGCTCGGCCGGGCGGCCAGAATAACCAGTTCCGAGTCATGCAGGCCGCCGGTCAGATCGTCGTAGTCGTGAAAGCCCGTTTCCAAGCCAGAAAAGGCATGTTCATGCTTCATACGGGCGTCGATCCGCATCAGCGATTCGTGAAGCACCTCGCTGATGGTGGTCACTTCGCCGCCACTTTTTTGTTCGAGGATAGCGAAAACCTTTTCCTCAGCACGGCTCAGCATCTGACGGGCATCGGTCGTTACATCATAGGCATCACGCAAAATGTCGGTGCTGGCGTGGATCAGTGAGCGAAGGATTGCCTTGTCGCGGACGATGCTAGCGTAGTACTGCGCGTGAGCGGCCGTTGGCACGGCCTGGACCAGTTCGGCAATATAGGCCGCGCCGCCGATCGCCTCGTACTGTCCGCTGGCCCTGAGGCGCTCGACGAGTAGCACTTCGTCGATCTGTTGTACGCCCTCATGCAGGCCGAGAATGTGGCGAAAGATCTGCTCGTTCGCCTCGTTATAAAAATCCTCGGGACGCACGATGAGCGATACATCATCGCAGGCGGCCGGCATCAAGAGAATGCTGCCGAGAACCGCTCTTTCCGCGTCCAAACTGCGGGGCGGCTGGCGATCGAGAATCTCGGAGGTGACGGCCGGCTGCTGCCGCCCGCTTGATTCGCGCTCTACAGTGGCCAAGGCGATCGACCCTCCCTCTTCAACCGACTGCTAATACGACAGCGCAGAGCACTTTATAAGAGGAACCGCAGATGGACGCAGATAAACGCGGATTGCAACAAGAGTCTAACAGCCCGTTGAAAAAGTCACTCGAGCTACGACCGAGAAATTTGTCCGATCGCCGCGTTGTAAAATCTCGACGTATCTCCTGGATATGCCCGCGATTCCACGCCTTGCACTCGAACAAATCTCGCAGCCTCGTTTTCGAAGCACTTCTTCAACAGACTGTTAAGTAATCACTAACAATTCACGTAGAATGGCAGACCAACCAAAGTCCAACGGGTCTCGTGATTATCTGCGTTCATCAGCGTTTATCAGCGTTTATCTGCGGTTCCTTTTTGTTTGCGTTGTTTATGGAACCCTGCACTGTGGTGCTAAGTTGCTGCTTCCGGGCTTTCCTCGGTGGTAACGCTCGGAACCACCCAAACCTTCAATTCACCCTCGACCTCGCTCGACAGGTGGACCTTGACCGTGTAGAGGCCGACTTCCTTGAGCGGACCTTCGAGTTTGATTTGGTCGGCGGCAATTTGGAAATCGTTTTGCTTGAGCGCCGCAACGATTTCCGGCGCACCGACCGAGCCGTACAGATGACCGTCATCGGTGGCATTGGCCTCGATCGTAACGCTCTGTTTGGCCAGTTCGGATGCCAGGTCGCGCAGCTTGGCGGTACGAGCCATGTTGATCGAGTTGAGTTTTTCTCGATGTTTTCCCACCATTCGCTTGTGGTGGTCGGTCGCGATGGTGGCCAGTCCTTGGGGCAACAGATAGTTGTGGGCATAGCCAGACTTTACCTCGACAACGTCACCTTGGGCCCCGAGGTTCTCCACCGATTGGATCAGCAACAGCTCGACCCCGCCGTGCGGGCCGACAGGAAGTCGCTTCAATCGATGGGGTAATCGACGATGTTTTTTTTGAGGTTTGGTTCGCATCGTATCATGAGTCCAAGAGTCGAAAAGTCAAAGGGGCAAGTCGTTACTCAGAAAGGGATATCGTCGGCAGGCGCGGCCGATGTCGGTTCTGGCAACGGGCTAAATTCTTCCTGCTCAGAACTGGCCGCGGGCCGGGCTGATCCGCCGCCCCCTCCGCCGCCACCGCCACTACGGCCGCCGAGCATCTGCATTCGGTCGGCCACGACTTTCAGCTTGCTATGCTTCTGCCCGTCTTTTTCCCAAGACTCGAAGCGAAGGCGCCCCTCAATCAGCACGTTCGACCCCTTGCTGAGGTACTCGTTGGCGACCTCGGCCGTGCGAGCCCACAGGGTTACGTCCACGAACGTCGTTTCCTCGACCCACTCATTGCCTTTTTTCACACGGTCGTTGATCGCCAGGCCAATATCCGAGACGGCCGTCCCGCTGGGGATGTACCGCAGCTCCGGATCGCGAGTCAAATTGCCCACCAAGATCACCCTGTTGTAGCTGGCCATAATGGACTCCCTTACACACCAAATTGGGGTGATTGCCTGCCTAGCGACAGCTTAAAGCAAGCGTGAACAAACGTACCGTACTTCCACCAGCATATCAAATCGTAGGCCGCTTGGCAACATTCCTGACGACGGGGATTCCTGACGAACAGGGATTCCTGAAACAGGGCTTTCTTACTCGGCGGCCTCTTCGTCGGTTGCTGCAACGGATTCGACATCGCCGGCCGTCTCCTCATCCGCGGTCGCGCCCTTATCAGCCGCTTTCTTGTCATCGTCTGCCTTGTCTGTGGCCGGGCTCCCCTGGGCATGGCTCACGAGTGCGTCCACGATGCGATCGTCAATCTTAATGAACAAGTGCCTCATCACATCGTCACTGATTTCGCATTGTCGATTCATGCCGGTCAACTGCTGGCTATCGGCCCGAAAATAGGTCAGCCAGTAGGTGCCCTTGCGGTTTCCCTTGATCGGGTAAGCGAGTCGGCGCTCTTCCCACAGGCGGCTCACCAAAAGCTCGCCACCGGCTTCGTTGACCATTTTTTCAATCTTTCCGGAAACACCCGCCGCGTCACGCGCGAAGCGGCCCGGGTCGAAGATGTACATGCCTTCGTAAACATTAACAGCCAAAGTATTACTCCTGGCGACAAACCGTTAGTTAAATTGATTCATGCAGGCGTCAATGCCCTGCTCTATCCACAGAGAAACGGCGCCGGCCGCGTGTCCGATAACGTCTTCGATAATCGGACCCTCGCTCCGACCAAACTTGCTCAGGACAAAGTCAGCCGGCTCCCACCGCTGCGGCAGGGGGCCTACGCCAATCCTCAATCTGGAAAACTCTTCTGTACCGAGCCGACGAATCACATCGGCCAGGCCTTTTTGCCCGCCGGGCGACCCCTTGGCACGAAACCGAATCGTCGACAGCGGAAGGTTAAAATCATCACAAATGACCAACAAATCGTCGGTCGCTATTCTGTAAAAATCACAGGCCTTGCCCACACTCGTACCGCTCAAATTCATGAACGTGTGGGGCCAGAGCAGCAACGACCGTTGGCCAGCGATGTTTGCCTCGGCTACTTCTCCCTCAAACTTGGCCTTCCTGGCGGTTGCGACGTGTCGACGAGCAAACAGATCGAGCACGTCGAAACCGATATTATGTCGTGTTCCCTGATATTTGCGGCCAGGGTTTCCCAGCCCGACAACGAGTTTCATTCGCAGTTCTGAAGATTCATTTTCCGTTACGAGTTTTATTTGCAGTTCTTATGCCGGACACAGCTCTTACGATGCTTCTTCTTCGCCTTCACCCTCCTTGCGTCCGATGATTTCCGGCTCCGCCGTGTCTCCTTCCGCCGCTTCTTCTTCCGGTTCGGCGGCTGGGACGACGCATTGGGCGATGACACGATCCGCCTCGGTTAGCAACTTGGCGCCCGGTGGCATGTCTTCGATATCGGCCGCTGTTAGCACCTGATCGAGTTGGAGCGAGTTGATATTCACATGTAATTTGTCCGGAATCGAAGCAACCGGAGCCTCGATCTCGACCTGGTGCAAGACATGCTGAACGACGCCGCCTTCCCTCGTGCCGGGTGACTCACCACGCAGTTCGACAGATACTTCCACGACCAGACGTTCGTCGGCGTCGACGCGCATGAAGTCAACGTGCAGCACCTCGCTGCCAAACGCGTCCCATTGCAGAGCGCGGATGATCACGCTGTCGGTAACGTTGCCCTTGAGCTCGATCAGCTTGCTGCCGTGGCGAATCACCGAGTTGATTTGATCGGTTGGCAGCGCAAGGCTGACCGATTCCTTGCCATGTCCGTACAACACGGCCGGAGTCTGGCCCGAGTGGCGCATCCGACGGGCGTTTCGCTTGCCGCGACTATCACGCACCTGAACCGTCAAGACTTCCGCCATGGACGTCTCCAAGGGAGTTCTCAGTGATCACTAGAAAACGCGCCATTTTCGCCGATCCTGCTTAGATTTCAACCCCGGGCAGGCAAATATTTTGCGTTTCAGCCGAAAATCCTAGGCTTTGTCTCAGAACGCGAAAATGAAGCCTAGTAGGATTCAGCGAATATCCCTAATCATACGTTTTAGCGTATCTTCTCAACCGCTAGCAGTGGCTGATTGAGCAGCTTGTTGGATGCATTGTGCGAGAGATGGCATTTCGAAACGTCGGCTGAGGCGATCGCGAAGGTATTCGTAGGCACTCACGCCCAACTTT
>CAUYYY010000163.1:0-5415 GCA_963577165.1 Planctomycetota bacterium
CTGCAACTCGACCGGCAAGACGTTTTTCGAATCGCTGATTTCGAAGCTCCGCCCTTTGTTGTCCATGGCCGTCAGCCTATCGAGCGGCAGCCGCAGCGCGATCGGCGCCAGACGCGGCTCCCAGACGATTTCGAGGGTTAGCTTCAAAGTATGGATGCCCGCGCGAAGATCGCGTTGGGCAGCCATCGAAATCGGCTCGATACGAAAAGGGCCGGCATAGCTGGCCGAGCCGGTGCGGGCGCGACGATTTGGTTCGGCGGGCAAAACTTCAAGAACATGAGGCCGGTTATAGTGATAAACGGTCATGCCTGTCTGATCCAACACGGTGTCGAGCGCCGACCAAAAGAGAGCCGCGTCGAAGTCGACGGTGACGCCGGTCACCGCTTCGCGGGGCGCGTCACGCAGTTCGATCCTGTTGTGCGTCTGATTTTCGATCGCTGTCAGAACGTCGGCCAGCGACAGGTTCTCGCCATGGAGCTTCACCCGCGTGCTTTCTAACGATCGCTCAGCGATGGTCCGCTCCAACGTCTGCCGGATACGGGCGAGACGGTGGCGGACTTCTTCCGAGGTTCGCTCGCTCGGCTGCGGAAGGAAGTCCAATCCGGTGACATCCAGTGCGATTAGCTCTTCTTCCGCTTGGTCGCGCAGCACCAATCGCGGGTCGTCGAGCTGGCGGACCAACTGACGTACTGTCAGCTTGAGCGATTCCGAATCGTCCGCCTCGGCAACGGCTGTCGTGGAGAACATGGTAAATATAAATACAAGCACGAGTGACACCATCGTTCCATTCTATCGTTTGGCGGGCGGCCGGTCTGCGGTCACCGGGTGCGAAAAGTGACCTAGAGTTGAAATATCACCGCGCGGGTCTGCACGACACTGCAATGCTGCCGATGACGACCCGCACCTTGTGACGATGAGAAATGGCCGCATGAGACGTCTTTTCCTGACCAAGAGATTTTTGCTCCGATCGGCTCTGGTTGTGGTTGTACTGCTGGGAGCGATTCTGCGACTCCCGCCTGCGTCGCCACGGTCGCTCTCCGCCGAGCCGCTCGATTTCATGGTTCGAGCACAGTTGAGTGACCGACTCGTCGAAGGCCAGCCGCTCGCGTGGTCCGACCGTCAAGTCTATTTGTTGGCGCGGGACGGCCAGTTGATCGAGTTCGTCCCGGACGAAGCCCAAGATTTCGGCAAGTCGGCGCCGCAGTTTTCCGCCTACTCGGCATTGGCCATTCGGACCCGGTTGATCAAGGAGTTTGGCCGCGACTTTGAAGTGACGGCCACGAGACATTACCTGTTAGTGCATCCGCATGGCCAGCGCGACCAGTGGGCACGGCGATTCGAAGAGCTGTACCGGTCGTTTGTCCACTACTTCAAGGTGCGTGGTTTCGATCTCCAGGAACCCAAGTATCCGCTCGTTGCAGTCGTGTTTCGCACCGAGGACGAGTATCGCCGATATGCAGAGCGCGAGAGTTCGCATGTCGGCCCCAACACGCTCGGTCACTATTCGCCACGGTCAAATCGTATCTCGCTGTTCGACGTCACGGCTGCCGGCGCATTGAGCTCCGGCACGACCAACGCCACGACGATCGTTCACGAGGCAACGCATCAGACGGCGTTCAACACGGGCGTCCACCCACGGTTTGTCGACGTCCCGCGTTGGCTTTCGGAAGGACTGGCCACCATGTTCGAGGCACGCGGCGTGTGGAATTCGATTGACTATCGAGGTACCGGCGAACGCATCAATCGCGTTCGACTGGCCGAATTCAAACAATACGTGGCAACGCGACGCAACACGGGCAATCTGGCCGAACTCATCGCCACGGACCGGCCTTTCAAGAAAGATCCCCATGGCGCGTATGCCGAATCTTGGGCGCTGTCGTACTATCTTTGTGAGACCCAGCCGCGGCTGTACAGCGAGTATTTGGCTCGGACAGCCGCTCGGCCACCATTTGAGCGCTACACTCCGCAGCAGCGGGTCGCCGACTTCACGTCCGTTTTCGGCCGTGATCTGAAATGGGTCGAGACACAGTTTCTCCGGTACATGCAGCGTGTGGAGTGAAACAGGCGAATCATGTGCCCGATCGCACACATAAGTCAGTAATTTCGGCAAATGCGGTGAAAACTCGCATCGGCCTCGAAGCCCCGGACAACGTATAATTCCCCGAGGGAGCGATCCCGCGCTGCTTGCCTATCGATTCTAGAAAAGGAATCTGTCATGAAAGCCAACGCCGAGCCAAGCGACGTAATCAATCCCGAACACGAAACGCCCGATCACAAAACGGCAGTGTCGTTTGCCGAAACGGCCCTCAAACTTGGCGGCAAGAGCGACGACGAGGCACGGCGAACCGGCGCGATTGATACGGCCGATGACCAGGTCGAGGGCCTGTTCGCTCCACAGTATCAAACCGTCAACAGCCCGGCTCACCGGGCCGTGTGGGATCGTGGTGTGCCGACCGATTTGTTTTCGAGCAAACCACCGGTCACGCCGCCCGAAGTTCAACAGGTGATGGATCGCTCGCTGGCTGTCGTGCGTGGCCATCAAGAGGCAGGCACCCTGCTCGATGCAAACGACAAGATATCGGACCAGGTGTTGGGCTCCCTAGCCGACGCCGGCTACTGGGGTCTGCTGGTTGATAAAGAATATGGCGGTAGCAGTGCGCCATTTGCCAGCTTTGCACCCTTTCTCACGCAAGTGGCACTTTGGGATCCGACCGTTGCCGGTCTGGCTTCGGTGCATGGGTGCATCGGTGCGGTCGATCCAGTTCGCACGTTCGGTACGCCCGAGCAAAAAGAGCGGTTCCTGCCCAGCCTGGCCGACGGGTCGCGGCTGTCGGCCTTCGCACTGACCGAGCCGTGTGCCGGTTCCGATCTGACGGCACTGCGAACCGAAGCGGCACTCGATGGCGATTCCTACTTGGTGACCGGCGAAAAGCTATTCATCACCAACGTCGTGCCGGGCCGCACGATCGGCTTGGTCTGTTTGATCGACAGCCACCCCTCGGTGCTGATTGTTGAGTTGCCTCCGGAAGAAAACGAACAGTTTAAGCTGATGAAATACGGAATCTGGGCGCTCAAACACACGTATAACCAGGGTATTGTGTTCAACAAATTTCGCGTACCGGCGGAAAACTTGCTTCAGCCCAAGCGAGGCGATGGGCTAACGATCGCCTACCACGGGCTGAATCTAGGCCGCATAGCGCTCTGCGCGAATGCCGCAGGAAGTATGCGGCTGATGATGGCCAGTATGATCCACTGGGCCAAGTTTCGCAGAACCTACGGTCAAAATATTTCGAAGCGCGAACTGGTTCGACGCCGACTCGGAAGGCTAGCCGGTCTGATTACGGCCTGCGACGCGATCGTGCAATGGTGCTCGGGCCTGATCGACGACGGCTATCGCGGCGAGATGGAATGTATCATCGCCAAAGTGTTTGGCAGCGAATCGCAGAAGGAAGCGGCGGTCGAATTCTATATGAAGACACTCGGCGGTCGTGCGTTCTTACACGGTCATCCGCTGGGCGACAATCTGCACGAGTTCCTCGCTCCCTGCATCTACGAGGGCGAGGGCGAGATGCTCTCGATGGGCTTTTTCAAGTCGTTGGTCAAGGATCATGGCAAAACGTTCTTCGAGCCGATTGGATTTGCACTCCAGGCGGCCGGCATCAAAAAGCCAAACCCGATGAACCCGGCCCATGCTTGGGCACTCAAGGGGGCCGTACTGCCCTATATGAAATGGATGGTCGCCCAGAAGTTGCGTCGGACCGCGAAGGCCCAACTGCCGACGATGCCTCCGGCCTTGCGCGAACATGCCGAGTATGCCTGCGACCGCTTGCAGCGAATGGCCCTAGAGATCAGCGGCACGATGAGCAAGTTCCAACTCTCGCTGGTCGATCGGCAATGTCGCATGTCAGAGCTGTCGCAGCGGACGCAGAACCTGATCATTATCTTGTGTACCAGCTTGTACGCCGCCGGCCAGAACGACGAAGTGGTGCGGGACGCGGCCGACGTGTTGTGTCAGGACCTGACGCGCCAACTCAACGGCCGCCGACCGAGCGACCGCTACTATCGCCAGGCAACTCAGCTAGGCGAAAAAATCGTCGACGGCGCTTTCAAGTCAATCTCACACGTCACGCCCGACGAGATTCTCATGCCGTACGAGCAGTCGTAGCCAGCAGTCCGTTGCCAAGTCTGTGACAAACGTGTATCGTGACCGCAGGAAATGATACCTGTCGAGAACGAACATGCCCAACTTCTCCGTGATCCTTCCGGCGGCCGGCAAGAGCAGCCGGTTCAAAGATAAGCATTACAAGAAGCCGTTCGCCAACCTGGCCGGCCGTGCGGTTTGGATTCATGCGGCCGAAAAGTTTCTCAATCGCGACGATTCTGCGCAGTTGATCCTGGTCATCGGGGCCGAGGACCGCGAACAGTTCGACATGAAGTTTTCGGCCAACGCCGCCATCATGGGTATCACCGTGGTCGAAGGGGGCCAGCAGCGGGCCGACTCGATCGAGAACGCCTTGGCCAAAGTCAGCCAGAAGGCTGATTTTGTTGCCGTGCATGACGCCGCGCGGCCCTGTCTGGCCGCCGAGTGGATCGACCGGGTGTTCGACGTGGCACAGAAGACCGGCGCCGCCATGCTGGCCATACCGGTCACCGGCACGCTCAAACGCGTGAGCCGAGAGCGGGTCGTCGAAGAAACGCTCGCTCGGCAGGATGTGTGGGAGGCTCAAACACCACAAGTCTTCCGACGCGAGCTGCTCGTCGAGGCCTACGCCCGGCGCGAAGGGTTAGCCGCCACTGACGATGCTCAGTTAGTCGAGCAACTCGGCCAGCCGGTTTCGATTGTTATGGGCTCGCCGCTGAATCTGAAAATCACCACCAAAGAAGACCTCCGCCTGGCCGAGCAGGCACTGAAATTGCTTCCCAAGCCGAAGCTCGACGGCCCGACACACCCGTTCGCCGGCGACGACATGTGGCGATGAGCGGATTTCAGATTTGGGATTTCAGATTTGGGATTTGGGACTTAAAATCTCGGTATCGCGGAAGCACCGTCGCCACTCCGCATTCCGCACTCCGCATTCCCCACTCCTTTATGTCCGATATCTACGCAGAACTCGACTGGCGCGGGCTGATTCACCAATCGACCGACCCGAATGCCCTGCCCGGCTGGTTGGCCAAGGAGAGCCGCACACTGTATGCCGGTTTCGATCCGACGGCCGAGAGTCTGCACGTAGGCAGCCTGATGGGGATGATGTGCCTGCGGCGGTTTCAGCTCGCGGGCCACCGGCCGATCGCCCTGGTGGGCGGGGCGACCGGCATGATCGGCGACCCGAGCGGCAAAAACGAAGAACGCAATCTGCTTTCGGTCGAGCAGCTCGAAAAAAACGTGCAGGGCATGGCCGCCCACATGCGGCGGTT
>CAUYYY010000164.1:0-5403 GCA_963577165.1 Planctomycetota bacterium
TGCCGCCACTTAGGTCGCCCCTGGCGATGCGTTTGGGTGTCGGATAAATTGGAGGGCCAGCAGCCGCTCTATTCACGCGAAACGGAATGTAAACGTCATGGAACTTCTTCGCTACGACCCGAGCGGCGCACTGATCGACGAGACGGGCCTCGCGGCGAGCGACCTCGAATCCGTGGCGCCCCGGCTCACCGCTGCACGCGACGAGGTGCTGGCCGACGCTCAGCTTTGGCAATCTGGCTCAGAAGTGCCAGAAAAGAAACAGCCGCTTGATGCCGGCTTCATCCATCTGCCCGAGCGTCTGCTTAAGGCGTTTCGCGCCGATCCGGCAGACAGCGAAGTCGGACAGATCATCGCGACCGCCAGCCGCCTGGCCAATTCGGTAGGCCGCGTCGTCGTGCTCGGCATCGGCGGGTCTTACATGGGCGCCCGGGCGCTGCTCGAGGCGTGTTGTCATCCGTATTACAATCAGCTTGATCGCGATATGCGTCACGGCCGACCTCAGATATTTTTTGAAGGCCACAACGTCGACAATAATGGCACGCAAGGGCTGATCGATCTGCTACGCGCGGGCAGCGGAACCACCAAGAGCGGAACTACCGAAATCAGCGACCGCTGGGCAATCGTCGTGATCAGCAAGAGCGGCGCCACGCTGGAGACCGCCGTCGCCTTTCGACAGTTGCTCGCCGAATTGCGAACCGCTTGCGGCGACGATCCGCAAGCATTGGCCGAGCGCGTGGTGCCCGTCACCGGACCGGCTGGCCGGCTGTTCGATTTATCGGCGGCGCTCGGCTGTCCCGATCGGTTCAATATTCCCGATGGCGTGGGCGGGCGATTCTCGATCCTCACATCGGTCGGCCTGTTGCCGGCCGCGCTGATGGGCCTCGATATTGTGAAACTGCTCGAGGGCGCCGCGGCCATGAACGAACATTTCCGCACCGCTCCGCCGGGCGAGAACGGGGTGCTCGATTTCACCGCCGTCGGCCACCTGATGGAAGAGCGCCGCGGCGCGAACATCCGTGTCCTCTCGACCTGGGGAAGGCGTCTCGAAGCGGTCGGGCTCTGGTACGATCAGCTTCTGGCCGAGAGCCTGGGCAAGCAACAGCGCGGCGCGACACCGCTCACCGTGGTCAATACGCGCGACTTACACTCGCGTGGCCAGCAACACCAAGAAGGGCGTCGCGACAAGTTGATTACGAACCTGATCGTCGACCATGCCGATCGTCCGCCGCTGGGCGTCGGCCACAGCCAGCTCGATCACGATCAGCTCAACGCGCTTTCCGAAAAGACGCTGCCCGACATTCTCACCGCGGCCATCGCCGGCACCAATCGCGCCTATCGGGACGATGGTCGACCAACCGCCGATCTGCATCTGCCCCGACTCGACGAATATGTGCTCGGCCAACTCTTCCAGATGCTGATGCTCGCCACGGCGGTCGAGGGCCGACTGATCGACGTCAATCCTTACGGCCAGCCGGGCGTCGAAGCCTATAAACGTCACATGAACGCCTATCTGCGAGGAGAAGAATAACCATGGCGACGGAGTTCACCTGGCTCGGACATGGCAGTTGGTCGATTCGCGCCGGCACGATCAATATTCTGCTCGATCCGTATCTCGACGATTCGCCCACGGTGAAAGTTAAATCGGACGAGGTCGAGGCCGACTACATCCTGGTTTCACACGGCCATTTCGATCACGTGGCTGACGTCGTGGCGATCGCGCATCGAACCCACGCGACCGTCGTCGCCAATTTTGAAATTTGCGAGTGGCTCGCGAAACAACAAGTCAAAAAAACGGAGCAGATGAATACGGGCGGCGGGATCGATCTGCCGTTCGGCCGCGTCGTGATGACTCTCGCGCACCATAGCTCGGGCATGCCCGACGGTTCCTACGGCGGCGATGCTTGCGGCTTCGTGCTCAAGCTCAAAGATGGCAACGTCTACTTTGCCTGTGACACGGCCCTGTTTCTCGACATGAAACTGATCGGCGCCGTGGGCCTTGATTTGGCCGTCTTGCCGATCGGCGACCGTTTCACCATGGGACCCGACGATGCGGTCGAGGCGACAAACTTGCTCGCTCCGCGGCGCGTGGTGCCGGTCCACTACGATACGTGGCCTCCGATCGCGCAGGACGTCAATGCTTGGGCCCAGCGCATCCGTGTTCACACCCGAGCCGAGGCGGTCGTGATCGAGCCGGGCACGACGATTACGTTTTAATGGTGTGCTTTTCCGGCGTGGCGTAGAAAGCAGCCGGGGTGCTGGTAACTTTTTAATGTACGTTTTAATGCGAGTTCAACTGGCGTGGCCGCCTGGGCTAATATCCGCAATTCGTACCTGAATGTTTTCTCTTTTGACGCGCACATCGAAACAGTCAACCGACAGCTTTGGATTGTCGCACCATGTGCCGTCACAAATTTTAAATCGCCAGGCGTGCCAAGGACAGGCGACGACGCCGTCTTGCACTTCGCCCGCGCCCAGGGACGCCCCCATGTGTGGGCACAGATCGTCGATCGCAAAGTATTTTCCACCGTCGTTAAACAGGGCGATCGTCCGCTCACCGAGGGTAAACGTCTCGCCTTGACCCTCTGGAATGGATCCGACTCGGGCAACGGTTGTGAACTCGGACATCGGTGCGATCTTTTTCCCTTGGTGACGCGTAAAAGAAGTGGCCATCGTACCGAGAACCCGCCGGCTGCTCAACGCCGGACTCGCCCAAGCCCAGCAGTGGCCATCGATGGGCTTGCCATCTTGCCAATCGATGCCCGTTAGGCTACCGTAAGTCCATGGTACTCAAGTAGATGCGCTCCGAGGAACGCCGACCGTGGAAGAATCCAACCGATCGATCGATCTGACCGATTTTCAGCATCTCATTCGCCAGATGTATTTCGACAAGGACCAGGCACGCGGCGTCGATGGGACGTTCATGTGGCTGGCCGAGGAAATCGGAGAACTGGCCGCCGCCCTTCGTAGCGGGTCACACGACGAACGCTCTGAAGAGTTTGCCGACGTGCTGGCCTGGCTCACCACGATCGCCAATATCGTTGGTGTCGACCTGAGCGAAGCGGTCGTCCGCAAGTACGGCAGCGGCTGTCCCGGCTGTGGTCAGTTGGTGTGTGGCTGTGACGACGCGGAGAAGCCATGAGACAGGTCACAGGAAACAAACTACCAGCACCCCGGCTGCTTCAAACAGATAATGGTGCTGGAAAGTCGCTCCGAAAAGCAGCCGGAGTGCTAATATCTGGTATTTTGTGGCCCGTGGTTTGCCTGAGACCTGTCTTCGCATTCACACTCGTGCTGTTGTGCCTGTCAGGAATCGTCAATCCGCCGGGCGCCACTGCTGCCTCGTCCAGCAGTGTCGAAGAGACAGAAGATACAACTGTCCTCGAAATCACTGCGGTCCGAGTCGGGTTCGCTGGCCGGTACAAACTCGGCTGCTGGACTCCTGTTGAGATCACTTTGCGGGGCGGCGATACGAGTGTGCTCGGCACAATCCAAATCGACCTGCCCGACGGCGACGGTCTGCCGGCGCGCTTTTCTACGCAACCGATCGTGATCGGTCCCACTACGCCAGGTCAGCCGTGGCACGTCACCCTGTTCGCCAAGTTCGGTCGCGGCGACCGTGACCTCATCGTGCGCGTTGTTGTTGATGAACACGGTGTCGATGAACGCAGTGTCGCCAGCCGAACATTTTCCAGCACCGTCGGCCAGGCTGTTGTCCGAGGAGACACCAACGCGATCTCCACCGCACTGCCTTCCACCGACGAGCTGTTGGTCGTGCTTGGCGCACCATTAGACTTGGCCCGGGTCGTCCGCCAAACCAGCCACGATCAACGCCGGCTCAGCCACGTCGCCCATCTCGAAGATGACCGGCAGTTGCCCACTCACTGGTCTGGCTACGACGGCGTCGATACGGTGCTGATCTCGACGAGTCAGTCGGAGGCTACCCGCCGACTCAGCTCGGGCAAAGATCGACTGCGGGCATTGCGTCGCTGGGTCGAACTCGGGGGCCGGCTGATTTGGTTTGTTGGACGCCAGACACCTACGGTCCTGGCGGTCGAATCACCCTGGGCCGATTTGGCGCCGGGCACCTTCGAGCAGATGGTCACGCTTCGGAGAACCTCCGCGCTGGAGCAATTTAGCAAGTCAAAACATCCGGTTCCGACTTCTCGCGGCGAGCCGCCCGTCGAAGTCCCTCAGCTCGTCGACCACCAAGGCAGCGTCCAAGTCTGGGCCGCCCATCGTCCGCAGGACATTCCCCTGATCGTTCGTGCGCCACGCGGATTCGGCGAGATTGTTTTCGTCGGCCTCGATCTCGATCAAGCGCCGCTCGCTCAATGGAAAGGACGCCACGAGTTGCTCCGTCGACTGCTTAGCCCCGAGGCCGGCTCGCAACACGCCTCGACGGTTGCGTCAGCGAGCCGTGTCTACTCGCAAGGTTACGAAAACCTATCAGGCCAGTTGCGTGCCTCGCTCGATCGATTTTCGTCGTCGGTTCGCGTGGTGCCGTTCGCCGTGGTCGTTGGTTTGGCCGTACTCTACATTCTTCTCATCGGGCCGGGCGACTACTACTTTCTCAAGCGGCTGGTCGGTCGCATGGAGTGGACTTGGTTCACATTTCCCACGATCATCGTCGTTTTCTGCACGGGCACCTATTTCTTGGCTACCGGCGCCAAAGGCGATCAACAGCATCTGCATCAGGTCGAACTGGTCGATGTCGATCTGGCGACCGGTCTGGTGCGCGGCGCCGCCTGGTGCAATGTGCTGAGCCCGAGTCCGAAGGCCTTCGATCTTTCGTTCGTGCCCGCCGTGCCGGCCAGCCGCCCATCGGATGATCGCTCGACGGGCAATCGCCCGCTGGACGATCCGCACGTGCTGCTTTCGTGGATGGGCGTACCAGGCCGCGCCCTGGGCGGCATGCGATCGGCCGCCGATCAACCGCTGTTTTCTCAGCCCTACGCTTTTTCGCCCGAGCGCAATCGACTTTCCGGCGTACCCATTCCCCAGTGGTCGGCCAAGAGCTTCGTCGCCCGGTGGATGGCACACGCTGAGCCGGGTCTCTCGGCCGAACTGACCCAAGCTGCAGATCATATGCTCAGAGGCACATTACGAAACGACTTGGGCGTCGATTTGACCGATTGTTGGCTCTGCTATGACCGTTGGCTCTATTCGATCCCGCGCTTGGAACATGGCCAGCCGCTGTCGGTCGGCGACATGCCCCGGCCGACCACGTTCCAGTCCAGCCGCGATCGGCGTGTCTACGACCGCACTAGCCACAATGTCGACACCATTTTGCGCACCGTCATGTTTCACCAAGCTCTCGGTTCTCAGCAATATACCGCGCTAGGCAACGACTACCTGGCAACATACGATCTGAGTGGACACCTTGCGATCGGTCGCGCGATCTTG
>CAUYYY010000165.1:0-5368 GCA_963577165.1 Planctomycetota bacterium
TGAAACTTCCGGGCAGTCGGACGGCAGGCGACGTGGTGGTGACCATCACACTGATGTCGTCGGCCAAAAGTCGATTGCATTGGAACTGCACGGCGTGCGAAACATCTTGCCAGCACGTCGGCGCGGCATTTTCGTTGATCCTTGAGGAGAAGTCGCTTTTGGGCCTGGCCGAGCCGCCGCTCGAAGAGATCCCGTTGGAACTTCTCCGTGAAGATCAGTTGATCGAGCGCTCGCTCAGCGAACGTGCAACGCGGGCCAAGCAGGAAAGTTTCGACTCAAGGCCGCCGACCCGTCACGCCCTTGCACCGTTTACGTTGTCTCAAGCAAGGCGTCCGGGAAGACGTATCGGGTCGCGCTGCGGGGCGAAGAGCGCGGTTTGTCATATTGTTCCTGTCCCGATTATCGCACCAACACGCTGGGCACTTGCAAACATGTTATGTATTCGCTCAATCGCGTCCGCGCGAAGTTTTCCGAGTCCCAAAGGGGGCGGCTGCCACAGCGCAAGGGATTTTCCGTTCACGTTCACTACGATCACGAGACGACCCTGCGGATTTTTCCGCCCAGCCGGCCCACGGCCGAGGCCGAGCGAGTTGTGCGCCCGCTGCTCGATCGTGACATCGAAGATGTCCAGGACCTTCTCCGACGCGTACGGAAGCTCGAACGACTGGGCGAGCCCGTTACGATCTATCCCGATGCGGAAGAACTGATCCAGCAACGGCTGTTTCAAAATCGAGTTGCAAAGCTGGTCAGCGAGATCCGCGCCAATCCGGCCGATCATCCTTTGCGGACCGAACTGCTCGATGCCGAATTGCTTCCGTACCAATTGGACGGCATCGCCTTCGCCGTGGGGGCGGGCCGGGCGATATTGGCCGACGACATGGGACTCGGAAAAACCATTCAAGGCTTGGGCGTCGCACGGCTTCTGGCGCAGGTCGCGGGCATTCGGCGAGTGTTGGTCATTTGCCCGACGTCGTTCAAGTCACAGTGGCGAAACAAAATCCACCGTTTTTCCGATTCCGACGTCCAGCTTGTCGTGGGCAGTGCCGACGAGCGTACCGAACAGTATGACAACGAATGTTTCTTCACGATCTGCAATTACGAGCAGGTGCTGCGAGACGTCCTGTCGATCGAGCGTGTCAAGTGGGACCTGATCATTCTGGACGAAGGACAGCGCATTAAAAACTGGGCGTCGAAGACGAGCAACGTAGTGAAGAGCCTGCGATCCCCTTTGCCCTCGTGCTGTCGAGCACGCCGCTGGAAAACCGGATCGATGATCTCTATTCGGTTGTCCAGTTCATCGACGACCGGCGATTGGCCCCGTCGTTTCAGTTCTTTAACCGGCATCGGGTCGTCGATAAGAACGGCAAGGTGATCGGTTACAAGAACCTGGATCAGTTGCGCGAGAACTTGCGGCCTGTGCTGTTGCGCCGCACGCGCGCGATGGTTCTCAAGGACCTGCCGCCGCGAACGACCGAGATCGTCCGCATCCCGCCCACGGACGAACAACTCGAACTTCACAGCTCGCACATGCGCATCGTGTCGATGGTCACGCGCAAGCCGTATCTCACGGAGATGGATTTGCTCCGGTTGCAAAAGGCCCTACTCATGTGTCGCATGGCCGCCGACAGCACCTATTTGGTGGACAAGCAGACACCGAGCTATTCGAGCAAGTTGGACCATTTGCGTGATCTGCTCGGACGGCTTTTCGCCGAAAAAGACCGCAAAGCCGTGCTCTTCTCCGAATGGACCACGATGCTCAATCTGATCGAACCGCTGCTCGAAGAGCACAAGATACAATACGTTCGTCTCGACGGCTCCGTACCGCAGAAAAAACGTCAGGCGCTGGTCCAACGGTTCCAAAGCGACGCCGAGTGTCAGATGTTCATCACCACGAACGCCGGCTCAACCGGTCTCAACCTGCAAGCGGCAAATACGGTGATCAACGTCGACCTGCCGTGGAATCCGGCAGTCCTCGAACAGCGGATTGCCCGCGCGCATCGGATGGGACAAAAGCGTCCGGTGCATGTGATGGTGCTGGTCACCGAGGACACCCTGGAAGAAAACCTGCTGAATACGTTGTCCGCCAAGCACGAGCTGGCCCTGGCCGCGCTCGATGCCGAATCCGACGTCACCGAGGTCGACTGCGTCAGCGGAATCGAAGAACTGAAACACCGGCTCGAAGTGCTACTTGGCTCCCAAGGCGAGACGCCTGAAGATGTCACATCACGCGAGCGGGTGGCGGCCGCCGGAGGTGAATTGCTCGGCGCCGTTTTCAATTTCTTAGGCGAACTTGTGGCCGAGGGCAACAGGCCCGAGCCGCCCCAAGAAGTTGTCGCGCAATTACGCGACCGGCTCGAACAGTGTGTCGAAGAGGATGCCTCGGGCCGTCCGCAGCTTTCGGTGACCTTGCCAGACCGCGGGGCACTCGACAATCTAGCTCAAGCGCTGGCACAACTGCTGACTGCCGGCGACAAGACGGATGCGATTGCTTCCGAGGGCGAGCCGCGGGCGTAAGCCCGTGGGTAAGGGCGTTTTCGGCAGCGTCACATAACGCGATCGTTGGCCCAGGTATAGCGGCGACCGGTCTTAAATTCTTTGTAAAGGCCATTGATCGGCGTGTGGATCAACTCCGGTTTGAACGGCGTGTCGAACGATTTGAGCACGGGGATGATCTCCGCGTCGGGATACCCGAGCCCTCGCAGTTCAAAGTAATCGCCGTTGATGTCAAACAGCCGCACCCAATCGGTCGAGATGCGAACGAGCCGCAAGGTGCGCAGTTCGTCTCGCGTACGACGAAAAAAATCCATCGCCGCGTCGAGTCCCCCCGAGGCGAAATCATGCGTGGCAAGTGGCTTGTTCATAGGCAAAGAGGAAATTAAATGAGAGATTAACGGGACAAGAACCTCATAATTAGACCAGTCCCAGTCCCGTTTTTGTCACTCGCCCCGTAGGAACCCCGGCTCTTTGAACTTGGGGTACGGATAACGATAAAATCCGTGATGAGTTACCAAACCCAATCGACCCTGCTTGACGTAGCCCTCGAAAAAATCGGCGTTGCGCCGCAACTGTTTGTCGAGAAACGGGCGAATGGCCGCTCGCGTAACGGCCAAACAAGTGTCTAAACCAATCCAGTCGATTACACCGAACGGACCACTCTCCGCGTTGCACGACATCATCCAAGTCCGATCGATGTCCTCGACCGACGCGACACCGTTGGCCGCCAGCATCACCGACCAAAACACGGTCGGCATCAGTACCGTATTGACAACCAAACCCGGATGTTCCACCTTCAGATTGATCGTCAATTGCCCGAGCTTCTTTGTGAACGCCTGCAACTCGGCAAGTACCTCGGGCGAGGTGCCGGTGTGCGGCATCAATTCCACAAAGGAATTCCCGAAATGGAGCGCGGCAAGACGATCGGGGCGGCCCGACGCGGTCGCCAGTTGTGACGGCAAAATCATCGATGCATTGGTCACGAAAATCGTGCTTTCCGGGCACAGCGCATGAAACTGCCGCATCACCTTTCGCTTTAGCTTGAGTTTCTCAGGCACCGACTCGATCAACAGATCGACGTCGTCCGCCAACTCGGCGGGATCGGCCGAGTAGCGGATGCTTTGTAGCGTTGCCTTGACTTCTTCAGTCGACATCCGGTCGTCGCCCTGGAGAGACCCGCTTGTCATGGCAAAGCGTTCCGGCGCGCGATACAGCGCGTCAGGATTTGGGTCATTAACCGATACATCGAAGCCGGCTCGTTTGCATACGATGGCCACACGCTGACCAATATTGCCCGCTCCGATCACTAATACACGCTTAATCACAACCTGTCCTCACGCTGCTTTGACGGCCAAAAAACACTCCAATACAAAGGCTCTCGGGATGCGGACCCAACCATTTGATTTATACCACGATATAGCCATCATAATCAGATCCCTGCCAGGACACGAATACTGGCTGCTGGCTATTGGCTGTCGAGTCGAGCGGTTTATCACCCCGACCACCTTGACTACCTACCGCAACCACCGGTCGCGGCTTTATGGCATCCGCACTTGCCACACACCCGAACGGCAAGTACGGTCGAATTATCGGGTATCCAGAAACGGGTACCCAGAAGCCGTGTCCTAACCCATTGCGTAGCGATGCCTCCGTCCACGACTCGCCAAGGTGCCTCGACCGAAACGGCCCACCGTCTGACCGGCATTTTTCGCCGTCTCGGGCCGGCCGCGCTGGCTATCGCCGTCGCTTCGCTGCTGTGGGTGATTCCCGCGTCGCTGCGTGTGATGGCCACCAACTCCAACAACGTGGCCGACTGGCTGCCTGGCAGCTTTCAAGCCACCCAAAACCTAACTTGGTTCATCGGCCACTTTGGCAGTGACGAAATCCTGGTCATCAGTTGGCCCGGCTGCACACTCGAGGACGAGCGGCTGCCGCAACTGGCCGATGCCCTGCGGGACTACCGCTATCCGTCCGCGCCCGGAGGCGTCTCTCCCTTCCGACAGATCCTGACCGGACCGCAGGTGATCGAGCAACTCACGTCTGAGCCGACGCTGTTATCCCGCGAACAAGCCATTGAGCGAATGACCGGCTGGCTTGTCGGCCCCGACCACCAGACCAGTTGTGCCGTGGCCCTATTGTCCGAAGCCGGACTTGCCAACCGGCAATGGCCCGTCGGGGTCGTCTACGATACCGCTAACAAGGTCTGTGGTATCCCACCGGATCGACTCAAGCTCGGTGGAGCCACGTTCGACAGTGTGGCGATCGATTGGGCCACCAGTATTGGAAACATGTATCCAATGGTCGCCTCCTCATTGCTGATCAGTGTGGCAATCGCCTGGTGGGCTCTGCGAAGCTGGCTGCTCACGGCGCTTGTTTTTGCCAATGCGACGTACAGCCTGGGCCTCGCGCTGGCCTTTATGTATGCGACCGGCCAGCCGATGAACTCGATGTTGATCATCGTGCCGGCGCTGGTTTATGTGTTGGCCATCTCGGCGTCGATTCACTTGGCCAACTATTTTCGTGAAGCTGCCCGGCAGACCACGCCCGAACTGGCCGCCGCCCGGACCCTGATGCTCGGCTGGTTGCCTTGTCTGTTGGCCTCTGTCACCACAGCCATCGGCCTCGGTTCGCTGGCGGTCAGCCAACTCGTTCCGATCCGCCAGTTTGCCATTTATTCAGCCACCGGCACCTTGATCGCTACGGCAGTCCTCCTGTTTTTGTTTCCCGCGGCACTGCACCTCTTTTCGCGACCCCTCGTGCGATCCGTCTGTCTCGCTCATCCGAGGCGATCTGGCCGAAGCGGGCACGGATCGAAACGCCTTGGGTCGTGGGTGGCGCGGCGGGTCATCACCTGTCATCAACCGCTGGTCATCGT
>CAUYYY010000166.1:0-5367 GCA_963577165.1 Planctomycetota bacterium
AGATCGCCTAACATTCTAAAACCTCAATGGCCGTTCTCGTTTGGGGCCAGATCGGGATCGATTGGAGCCGTGTGTGCGCCAGCCGCGCTCGATTCCGCACCGCTTACTCTTCCTCAGAATGTCGGCTGAGACCACGCGAACCTTACACCTCACTTTGCCCTCTTCCCAGAAGCACAGACGACTGGGACAATAAGGTGGATGACTGCCAGATTCAACAAATATCCTCCTATTCGCCAGAATCTGACTTGTTAACCGCTCGCCGCGGCGAGCGGCCAACAAGACCTCACCACCATGCGACTCGCATTGAACATTCCGACGATTGACACTCGCGATGCCGACGCCCGGGCGGCGCTCGATCGGCTTCGCGCTAAGCTCGCGCCGCAAGGTGACGTGGTTAGCGAGGCGAGTCGGCAGCGAACGATCGAGGTGTTCGGCCAGCCACTTTCGCCGCCGGCGGTTGTCGAGCGGATTTGCCGCGATGTCTCCGGGCGGGGCCTCGACGCGGTCATCGAGTACACGGCCAAGCTCGACCGCGCGGAGGTGACGGCTGATACGCTGCGTGTCAGTGCCGATGATCTGGCCGCGGCACATGCGGCCGCCGACCCACAATTTCTCAGCGTGGTGCGACAAATTCGCGAGAATGTTCTGGCGTTCCAATCGGCGATTTTGCATCAAGATCAACAGGTCACTTTTGGCGAGTCTGGCTTTCTGCGCCAACGCTACGTCCCTTTGCTTCGAGTGGGTATCTGTGTGCCCGGCGGCGCCGCGGCGTATCCTTCGACCGTCTTGATGACCGCAGTACCGGCCCAGGCTGCCGGCGTCCAGGAGATCGCCGTTGTCGCGCCGCCCACGCCGTTCGGTGCCAACAATCCCGACCTCTTGGCCACGTGCCACGAACTGGGCGTGACCGAGGTCTATCGGATCGGCGGGGCGCAGGCCGTGGCGGCGATGGCCTACGGCATCGAGGGTCTGCCGAAGGTCGACAAGATCGTCGGGCCGGGCAACCTATTCGTGGCTTTGGCAAAAAAGTTTGTCTTTGGCGACGTCGACATTGATGCCATCGCCGGGCCGAGTGAGGTCGTGGTCATCGCCGACGACTCGACCCGCGCTGAGTTTGCGGCCGCTGACCTGATCGCCCAGGCAGAGCATGCCCCCGGCTCGAGCGTGTTGATTACCTGGTCCGACAGCCTGTTGGAAGGCGTGAAGTGTTCGCTTTCTGAGCAGTTGACCACGCTCGCTCGGGGTGACTTGGCTCGTCAGAGTCTTGAAGAGTTTGGCGCATTGATCCGGGTGCGCGATGCCGAGGAGGCGATTCGGCTGACCAACCAGCTCGCGCCGGAGCATCTGCACATAGCCACCGAAAATGCGGAAGCACTGCTCGCCGAGATCACCAACGCCGGCGCCACGTTCCTGGGCCCCTTTTCGCCGGTGGCGCTGGGCGACTATGCCGCGGGCCCGTCGCACGTCTTGCCCACCAGCGGCACCGCGCGGTTTGCCAGCGGTTTGTCGTCCAACGATTTTCTTCGCGCGGGCAGCGTGATTCGTGCCTCGCGCGAAGACCTGGCGGCCGTCGCCGACTTGGTTCGCACGATGGCCGATCGGGAAGGACTCACTGCACATCGGGCAAGTGTCGACATCCGACTCAACGAATCGGGAGACACGTAATGTCGATGTTTCGCGCCAACATCGAAGCGATGACCGGCTATGTGCCGGGCGAGCAGCCACCGCCTGGCAAGATCATCAAGCTCAACACCAACGAGAATCCGTACGCTTGTTCGCCGCAAGTGACACGCGCCATCGAGCGGGCCTGTGCCCAGGGGCTCTCGCGTTATCCGGATCCGTCCGCGACCGCCTTTCGGCACTGCGCTGCGCAGGTGTTGGGCGGCGCACATGCGTTGGACATTGGGCCCGAGTGGATTCTTTGCGGCAATGGCAGCGATGACATTCTGACGATTGTCACCCGTGCTTTCGTGGGCGAAGGCGAGCTGGTTCGTCATCCAACGCCGAGCTACGTACTCTATCGAACCTTGGCCGAGATTCAGGGCGCTAGGGTCGAAGAGGTGCCGTTCGCGCCGGATTGGACACTCGGCAGCCAGTTCGCAGCCCCGGCCGACGATCTGCGGCTAGCCTATTTGGCCAATCCCAACAGCCCGTCGGGCACAATGATCGCGCCCGATCGAGTCTTCGAATTGGCCGACGCCCTGCCCTGCCTTTTGCTGGTCGATGAGGCTTACGTCGATTTTGCGGACACCGATTGCCTGTCGCTGGTGGCTCGGAGCGAGAAGATTATGGTCGCCCGGACGCTTAGCAAATCGTATGCGTTGGCCGGCCTGCGATTCGGATTTCTGGTTGCTCAGCCGCACGTCATCGAGCAGCTTGCCAAGGTGAAGGATTCGTACAATTGCGACGCGCTTTCGATCGCTGGCGCGTGTGCCGCCATCGACGATCAGGCCTGGCGAATGGAGAATCGTGAAAAGATCGTCGCCGCCCGGTCGCGGTTGACCCAGGCCATGCGGGAGCTTGGATTCGACCCGCCCGATTCACAGGCAAACTTTGTCTGGAACCCGCATCCGGAATTACCGGTCCAGCCAATTTATGAACGGCTCAAAAAAGCGGGCGTACTTGTCCGATACATGGACTATCCGGGCATCGGCGACGGATTGCGTATCACCGTCGGTACCGACTCACAGATCGATGCCTGCCTCAGCCTTCTCAAGACGCTGGTCTAGTAACATGGCACGCACTGCTCAAATAACACGACAAACGGCCGAGACGAACATTTCCGTCGAGTTGAACCTTGACGGCACCGGACAGGCCAACATCGCTACCGGCGTCGGTTTCTTCGACCACATGCTGGAGTTGCTGGCCAAACATGGCGTATTCGATCTTTCGGTTAACGCGCAAGGCGACTTGCACGTCGATCAGCACCACACGGTCGAAGACGTCGGCATCTGCTTCGGCCAGGCCATTCGCGCGGCGATCGGCGACAAAGCGGGCATCAGGCGCTACGGGCACTTTACGTTGCCCATGGAGGAGACGCTGGCCACCTCGGCGCTCGATCTGAGCGGTCGCTATGCGTTCATGTTTCAAGCCGATTTTCCGACCACCAAGATCGGCGACTTCGATAGCGAACTGGTCGAAGACTTCTGGCAAGCGACGGCCGCCAATGCGCTCTGCAACCTGCACATCAAGGTGCATTACGGTCGCAACAGCCACCACATCAGTGAAGCGATCTTCAAAGCCATGGCCCGTGCACTACGGATGGCCATCGAAGCCGATCCCCGCATGCCCGGCGTCCCGAGCACCAAGGGCACACTCAGCGACTGACAGGAATGTAGAGTGCGGAACGCGAAGTGCGGATTTCAGAATTGAAGACTCTGTGCCGCTATCTCCGAGTTCCGGCTACTTCTCTTCATTAACATACGTTTCCAAGAACCGAGCGAGGCGATGAAAGTCGCTGTTGGGCTGGACGTAGCGCACCACGGTGACCAAGGTTTTCGGATCGATGAGTTCGTCGAACGGCACATAGTTCAATTCGAGTTGCCCCGAAACCGAGACCATCACGCCGTCGAGTTGCTCTTCGACCAGTGCCCGGTATGCGCCGACGCCCAACTGGCTGCCCAGCAATACGTCGAACGCATGAGGCCGAGCACACCGCGATTCGTAACCGAGTTGCAATCCGGTCAAACGGCGTTCTCGGCCCGTCTGTCGTTGATATTCTTCGGCGACCAGCTTGGAGAACATGCGACTCAAGTTGACCTGATTGATGTTGATGTGACCGTGGTCGTCTCGTTCGATGCCCCGCAGATACGAATGTGGCAGATACTCAGCCAGGCCCTCGGCGATGACAATCACGCCGTATTCTTTTTGCTCCGATTCCTCTCGGATCCGTATCGTGGCCACGATACGCTTAATGACTTCCGTCACATTCATCACCGGGCGAGTCTTCTTTTCGCCCGTGGTTGGGTCGGTAATGTTTTCCTCGCCGAGGTATTTTCCGGTGAGGTCTTCGACGCTGATGACCAAGCTGGCCTCGCCGGCGATGGCCGATCCATAAGCCAGCCAGCCGGCGCTGCGGCCCATCGTCTCGGTCAAAAAGTAGCTGCGATTCGCCTCGGCATCGGCCAGCAGATTGCGAATCTCCGTGCCGATTGTCTCGACGGCTGTGAAATAACCGAATGTGAAGTCGATTCCCATGTAGTCGTTGTCGATCGTCTTCGGTAAATGAACGACAGAAATCCGCGGACTCTCCTTCGGAAGCGTATCTTGGAACAGTTTGAACTTGTTGGCCGTCTTGAGCGTGTCGTCGCCACCAATGGAAACGAGCGCATCAACATCCAACGAGCGCAATGCTTCATAGGCGTTCTTTAGCAGTGCCACTTTTTGTGGGTCGTACAGGTGGTCCGGATGCGAAACCAATTTGCCAGGATTCGTGCGCGCCGTGCCGAGGATGATGCCCTGTGTGTTGCGAGTGCGGCGCAGTATTTTATGATCGATGACGATGTAATCGCTACCGGCGCGCATGGGGTTGTCGTTGTCGTACTGGACCAGACAAGAGTAACCGTGCTTGATGCCCACGACCTGGATGTCGTTGCGCAGAAACGACACGGCCGCCGTGGAGATGACGGCGTTGGCCGCCGGTGCTGGACCACCGGCAAACAAGATCGCCACCCGGCGAAAGTCGTGTTTCATCACAGGCGGACGGGCAAGTGTCGATGAGTCAGACAGAGTAAATCCTTTTCTTAGTGCAAGTTGCACTAGCTTCCGCCGAACGTACGCTCGACGAACGTCGTATCGACGCGTCCGTCGACAAAATGGGAGTGATCGAGTATTTCCTGGTGAAGATGCGTCGTCGTAGGAATGCCGTCGACGCTCAATTCGGACAAGGCACGTTGCATGCAGGCGATCGCCTGCGCTCGGGTCGCCTGGTGGACGATGAGTTTTCCAATCATCGAATCGTAATGTGGCGGAACCACGTATCCGCTATGAGCATGGGAATCGAAACGAACACCATGACCCCCGGGAACGATCAATCGCTCGATTCGGCCGGGTGAAGGTTGGAAGTTTTTCTTGGGATCCTCGGCGTTAATACGACACTCGATCGATGCGCCCGAGCAAACGATATCTTCTTGCTTAAACGGCAACGGCTCTCCGGCGGCAATGAGAAGTTGCGATTGGATCAGGTCGATGCCCGTGACCATCTCGGTCACCGGATGCTCAACCTGGATTCGTGCGTTGACCTCGATAAAGTAGTAGTTTCCCTGCGGATCCACGATGAATTCGACCGTGCCGGCGTTTGTGTACTTGGTCGCCAGAATCAAACGCTTTGCCGCCTCGCACATCGCGTCTCGCGTTTCGGCCGACACG
>CAUYYY010000167.1:0-5282 GCA_963577165.1 Planctomycetota bacterium
TTGTTCACAGCGATGCGCTGTTCATCGTAGTACGGTCTTTGATAATTTAGTAGCGAGTAGCGAGTAGATAGCTCGTCGCGGGTTGCTGTCTCGGCGGTGAGTTGCGCGCCGCTCTGAACCCTGTTTCCTGACACCTGAACTCTGAAACTGTTCGACTATTCGAGAAGATGCGCCTAATCAAACACCACCGGGGGCCCCCTATAAGGCGCGTTTGAAATGGACGAAGTTTTCAAACAAAGCGGCTCGCCGAAAGACTCATCCGCGAGAGACGCCAGACGACAAGAAACCGATCCGCCGGGGGCTGACATCCGCCCAGCGCACACGTAGACTCAGCGGATTATATTCCTCCCGCAACCAACAACTGATAACCGACACACCCCAGATGCCCACCACCATGACGGAAATCGAGCAAACGACCATCGACACGATCCGCACCCTGTCAATGGATGCGGTTCAGGCAGCCAATAGCGGCCACCCTGGCACGCCGATGGCCCTGGCGCCGGTCGCCTACACGCTCTGGAACGATGTGCTCAACTACGACCCGTGCGATCCACTTTGGCCCGGCCGCGATCGGTTCGTCCTCTCCTGTGGCCACGCGTCGATGCTGCTCTACGCATTGATTCACCTGGCGGGCGTGCGCAAGTCCGACCCCTCGGGCCAACCGACCGACGAGTTGGCCGTTTCACTCGACGAGGTGAAGAACTTTCGTCAGTGGAACAGCCTGACGCCCGGCCATCCCGAGTACGGTCACACGGCCGGTGTCGAGACAACGACCGGCCCACTCGGTCAAGGTTGTGGCAACAGTGTCGGCATGGCCATCGCCCAACGTTGGCTGACCAGCCGCTACAATCGTCCCGATTTCGAGCTGTTCGATTACAACATCTACGCGATCTGCAGCGACGGCGATCTGATGGAGGGCCTCAGTTGCGAGGCGGCCTCGTTGGCTGGCCACCTCAAACTTTCCAACCTCTGTTGGATCTTCGACAACAATCGCATCACGATCGAAGGCGCGACCGATTTGGCCTTTAGCGAGGACGTCGCCACGCGTTTTGCCGGGTTCGGCTGGCACGTCCAACGGGTCGAGGACGCAAACGATCTCGACGCACTGCGCAGGTCGTTTCGGTCGTTTGCCGAAGAAGAGTCAGCTCCAACATTGATCATCGTCTCCAGCCAGATCGGCTTTGGTGCACCGAACAAACAAGGCACAGCCGCCGCCCATGGCGCGCCGCTCGGAGAGGACGAAGTGCAACTGGCCAAAGAAGCATACGGATGGCCTCGCGACGAAAAGTTCCGCGTGCCCGACGGTGTCCGCGAACACTTCGAGCAGGGCATCGGCCAGCGAGGACGGCAGGCCCGTCAGGCTTGGCAGACGCTCTTCGATGCCTACAGCGAAAAACATTCCGATTTGGCGGCCGATTTGGAATTGATGTGGCAATGCGATCTGCCCGAAGATTGGGATGCCGACTTGCCGGTGTTCGAAGCGGATGCCAAAGGGATGGCCACGCGAAAATCGGGCGGCGCGGTGCTCAACGCAATTGCCAAGCGGGTTCCGTGGTTGCTCGGTGGCTCGGCCGATCTCGCGCCGTCGACCAACACCATGCTTACGTTCGAGGACACCGGTCACTTTCAGTCCGACAACTATGCCGGCCGCAATCTGCACTTCGGCGTTCGCGAACATGCGATGGCCGCCGTTGTCAACGGCATGGCCCTTTCGCACCTGCGTTCCTACGGCGGAACGTTTTTCGTTTTCAGTGACTACATGCGTCCGTCGATGCGGCTGGCGTCCCTGATGCAACTGCCTTCGTTATTCGTCTTCACCCACGACTCAATCGGTGTGGGCGAAGACGGTCCGACCCACCAGCCGGTCGAACAGTTGGCCGCTTGCCGAGCGATTCCTGGCTTGGCCGTGCTGCGACCCGGTGACGCGAACGAAGTATCCGAGGCGTGGCGAGCAGCGATGCAATTTCGAGACCGACCGTCCGCTCTCGTGCTCACACGACAGAACGTCCCGACGCTTGATCGCGATAAATATGCGCCGGCGACCGGCGTGGCTCGCGGCGGATATGTGCTGGCCGACGTGGCCGGCGGCATGCCCGACGTTGTGCTGTTGGCAGCCGGCAGCGAGCTGTCACTGGCCGTCGCCGCTCACGACCAATTGACCGCCGAAGGCGTTCGCTCGCGCGTCGTAAGCATGCCCTGTTTCGAATTGTTCGATGAGCAAGATGCGGCTTATCGCGACGAGGTGTTGCCGCCCGGCCTCACCGCTCGGGTCGCGGTCGAGGCGGGTATCCGACAATGCTGGGATAAGTACCTTGGCTTGGCTGGTCGATTCGTCGGCCTTGAGCGATTTGGTGCCTCGGCGCCGGCCACCGTTGTGTTTCGAGAGCTTGGTGTCACGGTCGAGCAGGTGGTCGCCGTCGCCAGAGAGGCCCTCGACGACCGGTCGTAGTTGGCCCTTATGATAGGCATCCTCAGCCCGCTTTCCGTTTCCGGTGAGTAGGGCCGAAGTAGCACAACCGTCACAACCGGTGGTCCTGGTGAAGTGACGGGCCTCCGGGTTCGATAAGGATTACAGCGGCCTGCGCACTCGACACGATACGCCTCGGAGAAAGATTTTTCGCAATGGATATAAATCGCAACCAGTTCTTCATGTTTGGTGTGCTGGTGTTGCTGCTGGGCATTCAGTTTCGAGTGGTTGATCGCTACGTGCTCAACGATAAGGCCACACTGATTCTTGCCAAGCGGATGGTCAGTGAAGATTCGGCACAAGCCGCGGTCCTCGAAGCAGCCGAGTCGACCAATAGCCCCATACCACAACACGTTGTCGAGCCGCCCGAATGGTCCGGCTGGTGTATGATATCGATCGGGTCCGTGCTCATCTTGCACAGCTTGGCGCTGAGAAAACCAGATTAGAGCGAGTCGCACTATAAGATTCAATCAGCACGGCCCGTGCGCTCGATCGGAAAGAAACGAGTGCCGCCCGATCGCTCTCGGGCACTGCGTACCACACTGTAAGGCCGAACGCAAACCATGGCATTCGACGCGTTAAGCACTCCCTGCCCCGGCACAGCCAGCCGTGCGTTGACCAACCCAAAGTCTCCCAGATCGAGGTCGAACTCCGGATGGCTGGCCCGAAACGGCAATCGAAACGTAACACCCTCCGGCCCGGTCAGATCGTTTGTAACTCGACGCGTCCAGCGCCCGGCCTGTACAAACCGAGGCCCCAGGTCACGTCCCCGACGATAATTCTGCGTGACCAGCGCCGCCGGTCTCGGAGCAATCCATTCCACATAGAGCGTACCCTGCACTGTTGTCGCCTTGCCCGACGCATCGGTCGGTGTGATCCGTACGACGAGTCCGTCAACTTCGACATCGGCGTCCCAATTGGCTGCGTAGGCGTCGATTTCGATTGCGGTTGTGGGCTCGATCCACGTCGACGAGAGATTCGATACCGTAAAACGCAACGCGTCGATGGTCCATTCGCGTTCCGCCTGCCGTACGCCGACGATTTGGCTCCAAGCGATCGGTCGGCAAATGGACATCCCATCGCGGGCGATCAACAGCCTAAGCTGCAGGGCGTCTGTCTGGGCATCGATCTGGCCGGTAAACTCGCGACCACTTTTCACGCTGATGGTGACCGACTCACTGCGCACCGGTACGGAAAGCGCCGCAACCAATAGGATCGGTACAACCGTCATCAATCTTTGCATCCTGTCTATCGTAAACAGCATGATGTCGAAACGCAACATTCTACGGAAAACACCCTACGTCTCTGCCGAATGGATCATGAACAGCGAGCTACACTTTCAAGTCAGACACACCACGCTCACTCGCAGGAACTCTCATCATGACTCTGAACGCCAATCCTCGATTGCACCGCCTAGCCGTATTCCCTGCGATTGTTTTGGCCCTTGCCGTTTCTGTGACCGTGGGCCAAGACTTTGGTGACGCCGCGACCCGTGACGTTGAGGGAGAGAGTTCGCTGTCGCGTAACGACGGTGAAACTCTGAAGATTCTTCGCGAGGGTACGAAGATCGATGATCAGGTTGGAGAGTTCCAGGTCGCGGGCGACCGCACGACGTTTGTGACCGACGATGGAAAACGCAGCTTCGTCGGCCTGGAAAACCTGAACCTCGAACGCGTCGTCCGGATTCTCAGTGACAAGCCCGAGCAATTGCAGTGGAGCGTGAGCGGCACCATCACGGAGTATCACGGGCAAAACTTCCTGACAATCACCCGTGCCGTATTCAAGTCGAAAACGAGTGAGATCCGAACAAATCGACAACGCAACCGTCTGACCAGTCAAACCGATCGGTAGTCGTGGTTCGCGGTCAAACCAAAATGTGTTGCGGCACTCGTGCTGGTGGCGATTGAAAAGATGCTCATTCGACGCGCGTTGGGTGGCGACTCTGGTTTCGAGACCTGGCTGCTCCCTCACGAAACCGTTACGTGTTGGTAACCGCTCCTTGACACGTCTGTGCATACACGAATATCATGTGCCGAGAGGCTTCGCGGCGGGCACGTCAGTGTTCTCCGAATCTGGCATAGTCTTTTTTTGAGTGTGTCGTCAGCCCGACCACTGCGCATGGGAGGAATCGTTGAATGGCTGTGAATCAGCGGCTCGAAGTGACTGAAGTCGGTGACGTGACGGTCGTTAAGTTTACGGATCGCAAGATCCTCGATGAGGCCCACATTCACGATTTGGGGCAAGAATTGTTCGCGCTGGTCGAGCAGGAGCAGCGTCTCAAGATCCTGCTGAATTTTGCCAATGTCGAATTCCTCTCCAGCGCGGCGCTCGGCAAGCTGATCACGTTGAACAAGAAACGCAAAGCGGCCGGGGCGGATCTCAAACTGAGCAACATTCGCCCGGAGATTTACGAAGTGTTTGCCATCACAAAACTCAATAAGCTGTTCGACATCGAAGAGGATGAGGCGGACGCGCTGGCCGCATTCTAGTACGAGTTGCACGGACATATAGCGGGGCGGCGAGGTCTGTTCTTGGTGGAATTGAGCTCTGAGCCGCTGCATTGAGTTGAGGCTCGCTCTCGATGTTGAACGTTGACGAGCAAGCGAACCGACGACTTGTGTTCAACCGATTTCCTAGGCTCAAGCTGTGACGTACGACACCTGACAAGCCTCGTGCCGCGCAGCTGGCTCGGCCCGCTGCGCTTCGCATCATGTCCCAAGATCACTGGACCTGGACTCTTGAAGAGAAGTTTCCCAGTGAGCTGGGCGCGCACGAGTCGTTTCTCAATCAGGACCTGGAAATGCTCGCCAACGAA
>CAUYYY010000168.1:0-5266 GCA_963577165.1 Planctomycetota bacterium
GATAAAAAGGTTTTCAAAGAGCGACTCCTATCGTTGCGATCTCGCTTGCGCGGCGACGTGACCGCCATGGCCGATTCCGCCCTACGAAAAAACCGACAGGATACAAACGGCGACCTTTCCAGCATGCCGATTCACATGGCTGAGCTTGGCAGCGACAACTTTGAGCAAGAATTTACACTCAGCATCATGGAGACGGAAGAGGGAACGCTCGACGCAATCGAGAGGGCTCTCGAACGTATTGAAGACGGCGATTATGGCAAGTGCGCCGAGTGCGAAGGAGTCATATCAAAAACCCGCCTCAACGCAATTCCTTATACCCCGGTTTGTATCCGGTGTGCTGAGTTGCTCGAACAAGGTTAATTCACCTGCCATGAAGGCGGCGTCCCCGTGAAGGCGGTATCCAAGAGTCGCTACCTCCTCTTTTTTGCCCTTGCCTTGGGCGGTTGCGCGGTCGATCTCGCGACAAAACACTCGGTTTTCCAGTCGTTGGGTATGCCGGGCCCGAATGTCTGCGTTTGGATTTGGGATGGCTACTTTGCCTTGCAGACCAGCCTTAACGAGGGTGCCCTGTTTGGCATGGGCCAAGGCAAGGTGGTTGTGCTGGCGATCCTGTCTGTCGCGGCGGCGCTGGCGATCTTGTACTGGCTGTTCGTGGCCGGCGCGGCGGTTGACCGCTGGCTCACGCTGGCGCTCGGTTGCGTCACCGCGGGCATCCTTGGCAATCTGTATGACCGGCTCGGATGGCACGGTCTAGTCTGGCCGGCTGGTATTCCCGGAAAGACCGCTGGAGAGCCAATCTACGCCGTCCGCGACTGGATCTTGTGGCAAGCGAACCACGACCTGCGATGGCCCAACTTTAATATCGCGGACAGCCTTCTGCTGTGTGGCGCCGGCATGCTTCTGTGGCACGCCTTTCGCAATCCGCCCTCAGATGATAGCGCGGACGAGTGAACTGGGTGGCGGGGTCGGAGCCTAAGCGACGGCCCCGGCACCCAGCCTGCTTCGTTCTGCAGATATTGCAAAATTCTTGACGTTTCCTATCGGGATTGTTACCATTAGGGGTACTGCCATGTTTAAGGATCTGCGGAGTCCCGTGTCGTAAGTGGGAGTAGTGGATTAAAACATAGACTAGATCCGCGGTATCGCCATTGTAGGCCGCGTGCTTGTCGTGCTGCTCGGTGCGACTGGCCGTTGTTGGGCAATGGTGACCGCGTGAGCGAGGGATTTCGCTATGAAGATCTCGCGCACGGTTTCTTATGCGGTTCAAGCCGCGTTGCACTTGGCAGAAGCGCCGTCCGACAATCCGGTGCCTTGTAGCCGGATCGCGGCCGAAGGCCACATGCCGGAACGATTTCTCTTGCAGATCCTGCGGAACCTGGTTACGCACGGCATTCTGCACTCAACACGGGGCGTCGACGGCGGCTACACGTTGGGACGGGCGCCCGAGGAGATATCGCTTCTAGACGTGATTGAGGCGATCGATGGGCCGTTGGCCACGGCGATTCCGGCCAGCGAAGGGCTGGCGGAAACCTCGGCCGAAAGGCTGCGCCGGGCACTGCAACGCGTGACCGAGCTGACGCGCGAGCAGCTTGGAGCCGTCCGACTCTCTCAGTTGATGATGCCCCCGCAAAACGAAGAGACGCCGGAAAACGTGTCGTGAGTCATGCCTACTGGATTTACTGCGCTACCGAGCGTGTTCCTTGCGAAGAAAAACCTATCCGTCCGTCATCGGGTAGTGCGCGACAGGCGACTTGGTAGCCAAGTACGTGGAGTTCTTTTTTGCATGACCGAAATTCCGCGAAACTATCTGGATAGGTCCAAAGAGTAATAGTCGAATCTCGGGGGTTTAATGATTTTAGCTCTTGTCGAAACTGGGAACCGGATGCCAGCGCCTGCTTGAGGGTTTCGCCCACATGATCGGAGACCGGAAGCACGTAAAACTGTCGGACCCAACCATGGGTCGCTCCGTAGCCGGCTCCGGTCGGCGATCCGACGGACACACCGAAGGGTATCATCCGATAACTCATGCGAAATCCATCGATCGGGCCCACGGTGTCGGTCGAGGTCAATTGGTAGTGCCGTGTCAGCACCTTGCGACGTTCTTCCGACTGCGCTCGCCGCATCAGTTTGTGTAAAGGGATGGCGGCAATGTTACCCTTGCGCAGTTGAAAATGTCCCTCCTGACCAGCCACCTTCTTGCCAAGCGGAGTCGGCAAGCTTTCGATCTGAACAGTCTCAGCCGCCTCGCGCTCGATGGCAAGCCGCTCGCGGCTGAGACGATCGAGTTCGGCGCGTGACGCTTCGAGCGAACGATGAAGGTCGAATTCGTCTCGAGTCTTGTCATCGAGCGCCGCTCGGCGAGCGGCCAGTTCCACCTCGGCCGCGGCCACCATCGTGTTAAGATGATCGCGACTCTGTTGATGAAGCACCGCTTCGCGGGCGACCGACTCCGACTGCTCGTAAAGTCGGGCAACATCGCTGAAAATTGCGTAAGCATGTGATTGTTTTGACTCGATCGCATCCTGATGGGACTCTGCGATGGCGGCCGTCGACAAGTCGGAAACGGGCACGTGCGATGCACGGACGCCGACAACCACGACCAAAATGATCAAGATACCGACGATATTGGCGACAATATCTAAGAACGCGTCTTGGCCCGGCTCGTCCACGGCCGGCCCTGCCGAAGCATATCTCTTTCGAGTCATGGCGCTCCTCCGGGAGCACGGATCACCGTCAGCCCGCTTCCGCGCAGGAGGGCCTGCACGTCGGCGGCACGACGCTGACCATCGGGCGCGATTTGCAGAACCAGCTTAGGTCGCCAATACATTTCCTTGCCAGCAATCCCCCACGATTTAATATGATCCTGCAAGGCAGACATAAACGTGTCGACCGCATCGGCTGTTTGAGACGGTAGCGGAATCACGTGATGCGAACCTGGCCCGGTTGGCTCGTCGTGGCTGCGGTTCTCGCCATCGGTTCGTTGGGTTGCTAGGATCACGAGCCGGTCGGACCGACATGCGACATAAACGGACCGGGTGATAGGGACGGCGCCACGACCGGCGCTACGTTTGGCTGTGTGGACTGCCCAATTTTTACCACGCTCACCGGCCAGGCTGCTGACAGGGCTTCCACCCGGCGTACCACCGTTGGCGTCCGGCGCTTGCTGGCCGTCTGCGGAGAGTCCGTTCTCCACGTTTCTGTCGTGGCGAGATTCGGCGTCGCCGGATCTTTTCGAGTCGTTGCCTGAATCGCGAGGACTCGAATCGTTGCGGGAGTAGGGGTTGTCGGCGGCGGCCCGGCCTTCGATCGCTTGTCTCTGAGTGAACGAACCGGACCCAAAACCTTCGTCTGCCCAATCTTCTTCGATACTCGTTCCCTCAGGTCGGAAGCCACCAGAAACATTTGTCGCACGAAGACGAGTCGGCTTCGCGCTTCCGTTGAGGGATAACCCACGCCGCAATGCGATGCGGATCAAGTGACGACGCAGCGCTCGCGACTCTTCGATGGCTCGATATTCGACCGCCGCCAGATCAGGGTTCGGCGGTGGCAGCGCAAGCTTCCAATCATGCTCAATCATTTCGTAACCAAATTGGCCATCCCAGGAGGCAATGGCTCGTCGGGCTTTGTAATAAAACTCAACGCCCTCGGGGCGCACGAGCAGCAGTGGATAAGGTTCCCCGTCGTCAATTGCTTTCGCGTCGGTCGCCTTGGCCTTGTTTTCGCTTCGTTCATTTTCCCTGGCGTAGTACTCCGACGCCGCACGAAGTGCCGAAGCCAGCGGATTGTTTGGCCCGAGAGGTTCGAAAAAGTCGGCTTCTTCCAGGCGGATCCCTTCTGGCTGAAGAATCACCGCATCCGACAGACACTCGATGTAAATTGGTCGGAGATACGTTTCATTCGGACCTTGATAGGGAATGATGGAGTACGACTTCGGCCGGCTGCGGGCCTTCGTTCGGGCCTTTTCAAGATCGTCGCGTGTCTGGGCGATCAGTTGCTTTAGCCGAACGTCTTCGGATTCTGCCTGGTTGCGGTCGACGAGTTGTCCTTCGCGCACCTGCTGAAGCTGTCGTGCTTGCTGTTCGAGCTGGACGAGCTGCTCGCTCAGCCGACGCATGTGTGCTTCCCAGTGTTGCAGACGTCGACGGTCGTCTTTTAACCGTTGCGCCAGGTCGCCTCGAAGCTGTTCGATCTCGGCAATTTGCGATGTCAGCTTCTCTTCGTCGATTCGCTCGGCCGCACTGATTTCAACACGCTCTTCGGGCGGTGGCATCGCCGCTTCCTGAGAAGCCTGCAAGCGGCTTTGATGTGCCACCACGACCAGCAAGACGATCAGCGCACCCATCGTACACAGGAGAACTGCGAGAAAGGGAAACAGAGACATCGCGTCCGAATTGTCCGCGCTGGCAACTCGGTTCATGCCGCGTTTCCGATCGGTTTACCTTGAGGCAAGTGGACCTGAGATCGATCGGAACTATCCGGCTCGAGTCGGGTGGTGAGCAGTTGGATGGCGGCCGAAAGGCTCATGACCGTTTCTTCGAAATTACGTGCACCGGCCAGAGAGCGAAGATTCTCGTTGAGCGTGATTTCCAAGCGTTTGATCTGCCCGGTCGCCTCGACCACCTGGCACAGCACCTCACCTTGATGGACAAGTTCGGACTGCTGGTCGGCGACCGCCTGGGCACTCTGGACGAGCGCTTGCTGCACACGGTCCCAGTGGCGATGATTCTCCGCGGCCAGATGCTCCTCGGTCGTGGCCAATGTTCGGGCATGACGCGCCAACGATTCGTCGAGCGCCTCGGAAAGTGCGGAGGCAAGCTGGTGCTCGGCGGACTCGGTTAATTGTGTCCAGCGGTTGTGGGCCTCGCTGATCGAAGCCTGCCAGAGTTCGGCCTGTCGCTGGACCAATCCTTCGGTCGCTTGGAGAACCGTTTCCGCCATGCGCCGGATCGTGGCGACGTTGGGGTCGGACGACGTGCCCTGTTCCGAAAAGCGTCCGACCAGAAGATTTGCCACACGGTCGTCGACAACGGTCAGCAGATATGTTTCCTGCCGCTCCAGGAAGTACTTGAAGAACATCAGCACGATGGACAGCGAGAGCGCGAGCGCCGTCGTGTCGAAGGCGATCCCCAGCCCGGAAGTGACTTCGGGCAGCGACGTTTCGAGCGCCTCGGGCGAAAGCTCGGCAATGGCGAGCGTGATCCCGATCACCGTGCCGAGAAATCCGAGAATCGGAATGGCCCAGATGATAATGCGCGTTAGCGCAAAG
>CAUYYY010000169.1:0-5237 GCA_963577165.1 Planctomycetota bacterium
CCAAAACGTGATGTCACCGCGGCGGACCAAAGATTCGTTATAATCCTTCCAGTTTCTGATCTTGTAACTCGATTTTGTGCTGGCAACCATCGAATCGCTCCTTCTTGGGGTAGGGTACATCCGTTCATACCCTCCTTACGCTGGTTATGAAGCGATGGTTCACGCTTGTTTTGAAGGAATTGTTCGACAAGGCTGTGCAAAAGTGACAACTACTTGGCTTGGATATTCGCTACGACGAATTTAACGCAGTCACGCCGCGAAATAAACTCCCATAAATCCTCGAAGCCAAAAGACGTGGGCCAAAAGATGTCCGTCCGTTGACGAGGCGGCATAGCGGAGTTAAAGTGAAAACATTGCCGATACCTGGACTATTCCAGCTGATTCAAGTATCAGACCCTCTGACGTGGTTCGATAAGTTATAGCCGCAGACGGAAGTCGGCGGTTTATCGCACAGGCAACCGCCGACTTCCGTCTGCGGCTATCAGGTCGGGCTTCTTGGAAACATGGCCTCCAACGACATCCTACAAACGCTCGGTGAGATTTATCCGGAAGACCGCGTGTTGACCCGGTCGGCCGAGCTTGCGCCATACGAATCGGACGGTCTGACCGCTTTTCGTGCCAAACCATTTCGTGTGGTGCTGGCCGAATCGGCCGAAGAAGTGATCGAGACGGTCCGTGCCTGTCATCGCTTTCACGTTCCCTTGGTGGCTCGCGGCAGTGGCACAAGCCTGTGTGGCGGTTCGATGCCGGTCGAGGGCGGCGTGATGATTGCGCTGAATCGCCTGAATCGAATGCTAAGACTCGATCCGCGACAGCGCATCGCGATCGTCGAACCGGGCATGATCAATCTCAGCGTTTCGCAAGCCGCCGCCGCACACGGACTCTATTACGCACCGGACCCGTCCAGCGGACCGGTCTGCACAATCGGCGGCAATGTGGCGTTCAATTCGGGCGGTGCTCACTGTCTCAAATATGGCATGACAGCGAACCATGTTTTGGGCATCAAGGCGGTACTGCCTGATGGCCAGGTCGTCGAGATGGGCGGCGACAGTCTCGAGATGGTTGGGCCGGATCTGAGCGGCTTTTTTTGCGGAAGTGAGGGGCTCTTCGGCATCGCGTTGGAAATCACGCTCCGGCTGTTGCCCCAACCGGAGAAATTCAAAACGGTCCTGGCCGCCTACGACACGCTGGAGAAAGCCGGAGATGCGGTATCGAGGATCGTCGCTTCCGAACTCTTGCCCGGCGCGCTCGAGATCATGGACTGCTTGGCCATTGAGGCGAGCGAATTGGCCGTTGGCGCCGGCTATCCACTCGGAGCGGCCGCGGCCCTAATCGTCGAACTGGAAGGACCGAACGAGGAAGTCGACGCCGAATGGCCTCGATTGGAAAAATTGATTCACGAATCGGGCGCCTACGAGCTCCGAGTGGCCAAGGATGAAGCCGAGCGCGCCTTGATCTGGAAGGGTCGCAAGGCGGCCTTCTCGGCGGCCGGACGGTTGAGCTCGGACTATATCGTGCAAGACGGTGTCGTGCCGCGAACCCGACTCGGCGAGGCGTTGACTCGCATCCAAAAGATGGCCAAAGAGGCCGACTTGCGCGTCGCCAATGTCTTCCACGCCGGTGACGGCAACCTGCATCCGCTCATCATGTACGATGGCCGACAGCCTGGTGCGTTTGATCATGCGGAAAATTTGGCGGGCAAAATTTTGCGGATGTGTGTCGAAATGGGTGGATCGATCACCGGCGAACATGGTGTCGGCGTCGAAAAGCTCGCCTACCTGCCCGACATGTACGCACCGAGCGATATAGAGTTCATGCAACAGATTCGCGCGGCGGTCGATCCCCATGAAATCGCCAACCGGGGCAAGATGCTTGCCGCTTCCGATGCTTCTAGTCTGTCGATGCACGGTCCGCACCCGCTGGAAAAACAAGGCGTCATCTTTCGCGAGTAGACGATGGAAACCATCACCAGTATCGAACAATTGCAAGACGCGCTGCGCGAGCATCCGCGAGTGCATGTCACCGGTGGCGGGACCAAGCCGGCGCTGTCGGACGGCGCCAACCTGTCCGTTGCCAAGCTTTCGGACATTCTGGAATACGATCCGAGCGAATTCACGTTTACCGCGCTGGCCGGGACGCCGCTCGCCGAAATCCAAAAACGCTTAGCAGAACACGGACAGTATTTGCCCTTTGATCCGCCACTTGTCGATTCCGGCGCCACGCTCGGCGGAACTGTCGCAGCGGGCCTCTCGGGAAGCGGTCGATATCGATATGGCGGTCTCCGTGACTTCATCCTCGGCGTGCGATTGGTGACCGGTACCGGTCAACTGGTCGTGGGTGGCAGCAAGGTCGTCAAGAACGCGGCCGGATTCGACATTCCCAAGCTGCTGGTCGGCAGCCTAGGTCGGTTGGGCATCATCGCGGAACTGACCTTCAAAGTATTTCCCGAGCCGGAATCCTACGCGAGCCTGCTGGTTGAGCTGCCCGACGTCGAGGCGGCGGTGGACGTCATGACCCGGCTCGCAACCGAGCCGTTTCAATTGCACTGTTTGGATATCGAGACATCTGGCCGACTCTGCCTTCGTATCGGCGGAATCCGCGAAGCCTTGGATCCTCGACTTGCCCGGCTCGAGCAATTCATCGAGCAAGAGGGCCAAACGCTCCGTGACGACGAGGACCGTCGCTATTGGCACGACGCAAACCACTTCCGTTGGGTTGCGGAGGATCACGCCTTGGTGAAACTGCCGATCGGCGTCGACCAAATTGCGAAGTTGGAAAAACGACTTGGTGAGCTCTCGACCGGTGTGCCGCGACGCTATTGTGTCGCAGGTCACATAGCCTGGCTGGCTTGGCCGGCGTCGCTGCCGACCGATCATTTGGACGCGTTGCTGTTGGGGCTCGGGCGGCCTGCTTTGGCGCTGACGGGCAATTGGCCGAGCCCTATTTTGGGTGCCCCGAACGGGCAAGCGTTTGCCGAGCCACTGCTCGGCGTGTTTGATCCGGACAGTAAGTTTCAACTTCAACAGTAGGGTGGGCCGAGTTCCACGAGGCCCACGCGCCTCAGGCTGATAAAACGCAAACAGAACTGAAGAACAGAAACGATTAACGCAGAGCCCGCGGAGACGCAGAGAAATTGTAGAGAAGATGAAGATATTGATAAGAAAACCACACGCAAGAAGAAACCTTTCTCTGCGCACCTCTGCGCCTCCGCGTTTAATCTTCCTTCATCCGCGTTTATCTGCGTCCATCTGCGGTTCCATCCGTCCAATCCGTGGCTAAATAATTCCTTTTGTGCCTTTTTGTGTTTTTTGTGGCTATCTTCCTTCCTTTGATTGCGGCCGGTGGCCGTGCTAAGTAATGCTACATAACATCCCCACCGACGATTTTGGACCGCAGGGCGAGGCGATGGCCAAAGCTGTCTCAGCCTGTGTCCACTGCGGATTTTGCCTGCCTGCCTGCCCGACCTATCAAGTCCTGGGCGAGGAAATGGACTCGCCGCGCGGGCGTATCATTCTGATGAAGGAGGTCATGGAGGGCAACGTCGATCTCGAAGAGGCGCTGCCGTTTATCGATCGTTGCCTCGGTTGCGTTGCATGCGTCACGGCTTGTCCTTCGGGGGTTGAGTATGGAGACCTGATCACGCCGTTCCGTGCCCACGCCGATGCCCACCGCCGCCGCTCGCTGATGGATCGATTATTGCGACGAATGATTTTAGAGACGTTGCCCTACCCGGGCCGGTTCCGCCTGATCGCGATGATGGGCCGGCTTGCTCGGCCGTTTCGCGCTTTTATGCCTGGTCGGCTGGGTGGCATGCTCGAACTGCTGCCGACACGACTCCCGAAGGCGGCTCCGCTCCCGGAACTCTTCCCGGCACAAGGCCAGCGCCGTGCCCGCGTGGCGCTGTTGGCCGGCTGTGCTCAGCAAGTCTTGGCGCCGGAGATCAACTGGGCCACCTTGCGGGTCTTGTCGCGTAATGGTGTCGAAGTCGTCGTTCCCCGCGAGCAGAAGTGTTGCGGCGCATTGGCCGCGCATACCGGAGCCGATTGGCAGGCCAAGCGATTTGCCCGGCATAATTTGACCGCCTTTCCGCAAGATGTCGACGCCGTGCTGACCAACGCCGCGGGCTGTGGATCGGGCATGCAGGAATACGCGCTGTGGCTCAAAGGTACGGCGGACGAGGTGGCCGCTCGGCGATTCGTCGAGCGTGTGAAAGACGTGAGCCTGTTCCTTGCCAAACTGGGTCTGGTCGGCCCGGTGGCGCTCCCCGCGCCGCTGAAGGTCGCCTACCACGACGCCTGCCATTTGGCTCACGCCCAGCGGGTGACGGCCCAGCCGCGAACGCTGCTTCGCCAGATCGAGAACCTGGAATTGCTCGAAATCCCCAGCGGCGAGATCTGCTGTGGATCGGCCGGCACGTACAACATCGAGCAGCCTCAGACAGCCGGACAACTGGGCCAGAGCAAGGCAGACGCGATTCTTGCCACCGGGGCCGAGGCGGTCGCCACGGGCAACATCGGCTGTCTGGTGCAGATCGAAACCCACCTCCGCAGCCGCGGGCAGCCGCTGCCGGTTTGGCACACCATGCAGCTCTTGGACCAGGCATACGGTCAGGCGGCAACGCCGTGAGGGTGGCATTTCTTCCTCGAAATTACTTAACATTCTGAGGGAAACTGCTAGAAAGGTGGCTGTTGTTCCTAACCGAATGGACCACCCCGATGCGGGGCGGGCTAATCGAAAAGGAAACGCTAATGACGGCATTCCATCGAACACTTTTAGAAGGTGCTCGGAAACTCTTGTGCCCCGCTGCATGGTGCGGTGGTGGCGAGAGCTTCCGAGTACCTTTTTTATTGCTCACAGAGTGAACGCCTCGCCCGCCGGGAAAGGATAGTTATGCAGTAAGGCCTGCTTCAATACGTCCGTTAATCGTTAGACCATCCGTTTGATAAATCTTGGGACGCTAATGCACACTTCAGAGAGCTTTGTTCGCCACGCGGCCGATCCGTGTCGGCGTAACAGGCCGAGGAGATCTTTATCATAAGACACTGGTTTATTATTTTGTTGCTAACGACAACCACGTTGCCCTTTGGCGCAGCAAACGCTAACACCGCATTGGTCGTTTACACCGACCGCAGCAGTTTGGAAGCGACTGTTGGCACCGTCGCCACCGAAACGTTTGCCGCCTCAACCCTAGGAGACCTGGATCCCGGAGTGAACTTTTACAGCTTCTTTACCGCCAC
>CAUYYY010000170.1:0-5181 GCA_963577165.1 Planctomycetota bacterium
CGGCATCGATGACGCGCGAGTCGATGATCTCGTCGCGCTCGATGAGCAGCTCGTCCGGTGCGTTCCAGGCGGAGGCCCCGTTCCAGGCCGAATCGCTGAAACTGCCCGGGCGGATGTGGATGCGATGCTGAAAGGCGCGAGCCAGATAGCGCTTCACCACCGCGCGACAGGGCGGGATGAGCAGCAGGAACCCGAAACAGTCGGTCAACACGCCGGGTGTGATCAGCACGACACCGGCCAGCAGGATCAGCAGGCCGTCGATCATGGCACCGGCCGGCATTTTGCCCTGTTGCAATTCTCTCTGAATGCGCTGCACGGTGCGAAAACCTTGCCAGCGGGCGAGCGACGCACCGATGAACCCGGTGGCCAGCACCAGTGCGAAAGCGAAAGCCGGCGTCGTCTGCTGGGCGACCCAAACGAGCAGCCACAGCTCGATGAGCGGAATGACGGTGAACAGCAGAAATAGGCGGAAGAGCATGATGAGGAATGCGGATTGCGGAAGGGGGAAGGATAAATTATGAGTGATGATTGCAGAATTCGAAAGAGTGAGCCGCGGGGCTTGTCCCCGCGCCGTTACGCGAGCAATTCATTTTAGCCCAGGCGGCCACGCCGGACGATAGGCAGGATTAGCCCGGCACCATGTGCTGGCGAATCCACTGGGCCAATTCTTCGCGGGACGTATTCCCGGCGGCCAGTGAAAGCATTGCTGATTCTGCATCGTCTACCGATGCTTGAAGCCCATGGCCGTTGAGTACGAGAAACGTCTCCATCGTTGCGTGGCCGACGCGTTTATTGCCGTCGACGAACGGGTGATTGCCGACAAGAGAAAAGCAGAGCGCCGCAGCCTTTTCTTCGAGCGAGGGGTACAATTCCCGCTGGTCAAACGTCATGCGTGGTTGAGCTATCACAGATTCAAGGCCGCCGAGATCACGAATTCCATCGGATCCGCCTGACTGGTCGATCACCATTCGGTGCAGTTCGATCAGCTCGGCGATTGAGAGATAGCGCATCAGGCTAGCCGCCGATAAAGCTCGCGGTTTTTCTCCAGCACATGCTTCGCAGCTTCTCGGAAGTCATCTGGCGGATGGGATACCAAATCGATGCAGGCTGCACGCGCCAAGTCGGCGGGTTCTACGCCTAACGATTCTGCAAGTGCTGCGAGACGCTCGCTCTGCTCGTCGGTCAGATCAACCCGAATGTTCATATCCGTCCCGCAAATGTGGTTTAGATTTGGACCAAGTGGAATGATGGGTTCCGTATATCCATTTCATTATAGCGTCAGGCATCCCGTACGGCACCGAGGATTTTCCGCATATCGGCTTTGCAACGAGAGATGCTTGGCCAGCGCTCGGCACGCGCCCGCTCGAAGCCTGGGGAAGGCTTTCCCTGGGTTTTTCCCCGTTTCGAGAAGTCGCTACCGGCGCTTGCGCTGCTGGCTGGCCGGTTCGGCACGCTCGGCGTAGCGGCGGGCGGCCAGGTTGTCGCCCAACTCGGCATGCATGGTCGAGAGGTTGCCGAAGGCGACGCTTAGATCGACCTCTTTCAGCAGGCCGCCGGCGACGGCGCTGCGGAGAATCTCGGCGCCCGTTTCGGTCAGTGCGACGGCCCGGTCACGCTGGTCGGCTTGCCAATAGGTGACGCCCATGCTGATCAGAGAGTTGCCGTGCAGGCGGGGGTCGGCTAGCAGGCTGCCGGCCAGGGGCGCGGCGAGGCGTTTGGCCGCACGGTCGTACCAGGTGACGGCTTCGGCGGCGTCTTTGCGTCCGACGGCATGAACGGTCCCAATCTGGAAGAAAAGACGTCCGACCAGATGATCATCCGCGGGCGTGGTTTCGCGCTCGCGTGCGCCGAGATCCAGGTGCTTAATCGCCAAGTGGCCGTAGTCGAGCGCTGTCTCGTCCTGGCCGCCGGCGCGGGCTGATACGAGGGCATGGAAGTAGGCCATGCCCAGTTGCCAATGGATGCGCTGGCGAAAAAGTGGATCGTCGGTCGAGGCAAGTAGCTGGTCGGCTGTCTGGCGAGCTTCGCGAACCCAGCCTGAGGGTTCGACGGGCGGCGTGACGCCGGAGTAGGCTGAGAGCGCCTGTTGGGCGATGCGTAGCCGCAGCTCGAGACTGGCATGTTCGTTGTCGATCGATTCTTCGGCAAAAGCGCTGGCTCGCTCGAGCCACTTGGGCACGGTTTGCGTTCGTTGCTGCCAGTTGCCCCAGGCGATATCACGGGCCGTGGCCAGGTGAGCGTCGATGAGGACCTCTTTGGCGGCACGGCGAACGGCCACCCTCTTGGCAACCGCCAGCGGATCGGCCAGACGGATCGCCTTGGTGTGCAGCTTGAGGGCCTGGTGCATATTGCGATTTGGACCGGCGGCAATCAAGTCGCCCAGCAGGACGAGGGCTTGGGCCTGGATGACCGGCGCGAGGCCCTTCCGGTTGAGCAGCGTGGTCACGAGCTTGATCGCCGCATCGTACTGGCCGCCAGCAGCCAGGCAGCGGGCCAACGTGACACGAAAGCTGGCCGAGTTGCGGTCGAGCTCGACGGCTCGCTCCGCGGCGGCTCGCGCCCGGTCGATTTTGCCGATAGCAAAATAGATTTCGGCCGTGAGCCAGTGGGCATAGGCGTAGTCCGCCTGCCGCTCAATGGCAAACTCGAGATCGGCCAGGTTGAGTTGATACGGCCCGTGCAGGTTCGACTCGGCGCGGACGACAAACGGCTGAGCGTCGATCGGCTCGAAGATGATCTGGGCGACTTGCAGCGAGTCGCTCGCCGGATCGATGCTCATCAGCACGCCGAGTTCCGGAAACGCGAGTCCCAGGAGATGGCCCTCAGCGTCCGGAACGTAGGTCGGGCGAACGTCGGCCAGCGCCAGCTGTTCGGCCAGGTCTTCGGGCGCGGCGGGCGCCGGGAGTTGGATCTGGATTAATTGGACCTGTCCCCTTTTTAGATGGACCTGGATGCGGCCGAGCGACTCGTGGTCGTAGACACGGATTTGGGCATCTTGGTCGGCTTTCTCATCCTTTGGCGCGATCGTCTCGGTCGGCTGGCCCCAAGCACGATCGAGATCGGCCGCTGTCGACTTGCCCGGCACGATCCCCTCGAACGCGGCGGGCGAGAGGCAAACACGTGGCGCCGGTGCGGCGCAGGTGTCGTGAGTCGCCAAGTCCGGCGCTGCCTCGTCGTCGGCGAAGGCGTCTTGATCTTCGCCCGGCGTCTGAGAGTCCGGCGTCTGGGAATCCGGCGTCTGGGAATCCGGCGTGGGCGAGACCGCCTGCCTTATTAGTACGGATTCGATCTGGCCGGCGTCACCGGGCGGTGAGGCAGAATCGTCGAGCGCTTGCGCAGCCAAGGCCACCGGCAGCCAAACTGCCAACAAGAACACTGCCAACAAGAACCCTGTCGCCAGAATGAACTCTGGGGTCAGAAAGAACCGGATGGTTGGCCAGATGTTGATTCGCGGGGACTGCATGTCGTGCTCCTTCACATGCTTTACAGCGACAATGGGGCCACAAATTTGCGGCCCCGCCCGACAACAAGGCGCCGATAGCGCAACCGCGACGTCTGCCTATTTCGGGCGCAAATAATTAAACGGCGTAGTATAGTATCGACACGACACGCGTCTAGGTGAATATGAATTGATCGCACGTATGCTAGCAAAGCTGGCGCAATGTTTGTGAAGCGGCGGCCGACTTGCAACGGGCAATCGAGCACTGGCTTCACGTTGCCGTAGAACGTCGGTTCGAGTACTGTCCGCAGACGCCGCTACGCACCAGCTGTCGGATGCGAGAAATGGCATGGTTTTTCTGTTTCCCAATTCGCGGAGGATTTCCGATGAACCGGCCAGGACCATTTACACTGATACTTATTGTCTGTGGGTGCCTTTCAATCGGATTTGCATTCGGCACGAGTAGGCGAAATAAGCCTCCGATCCAGCGGCCAGGCGACCACGTACCACACTTTGCCACGGCGGCAGCTGACCAAGCGATGAACCATTGCAGCTCGGCTGTGCCAACCGCCGGTGACAGCCTTCTTGTGACGTATCTCGCAACGGCTCCGACGCACGTGACCGGTGGGGTAACTGTACCGAAAGGACTCGAACTACAACGGACGCCCGGCGACCTCAAAGCCGTACCGCAGGTCGCGGACGCCGCAGCACGTGACAATCTGCGGCAAGCATTAGAAGCCAAGCGCGTGCAACTTCGTACGATCGCCCACAATCTGGCCAACGCCGATACGGTCGGCTTCAAACGGAGCCGCGTGTTGTTGGAAGACTGCTCGTACAAGCAGTGTCGGGCTGCCGAGCAATTAGATACCTGTGGAAGTCCCTCGGCCGTGGGCATTGCAATCGGCCAGGGAGTACGGGTTTCAGCCGTGCAGGCCGATTTCGAACAAGGCGCTTTGAAATCGACGGGGCAGCCGCTTGATTTGGCAATCGAGGGACGCGGTTTTTTTCCCATCGCGGATTCTACCAGTGGCGAGAGATGGTACACGCGCGCCGGTCACTTCGCGATTAACGCCAATGGCGAACTGGTGCTGGCCTCGGCGACCACAAGTCGACGGCTCTCACCGGCAATCTGGATTCCGCCTGATTCGCTTCACGTGAGTGTGACAGACACTGGCGAGATACAGGTGCGTCAGCCGGGCAACAACCAATTGTCGGCCGTCGGTACAATTCAACTGGCTTCGTTTCCGAATCCGGCCGGGCTGGAACGGCTGGGCGCGAATCTGTACCGCGAGACGGACGCTTCGGGTGCAGCGACGCTGGGGAACCCTGGCCAGAACGGCGTCGGCGTTGTGCGGCAGAACTGTCTGGAGCGATCGAATGTCGATCTGAAGCACGAATTGGAAGAATACGCGGCGGTACAACGGTCCGTCGCAGCGCTCCGGAAGAATCTCGCGCCGGCGGTAGCCCCGTTTGCAACAAGCCCCTTTACAGCAACGCCCTGAGCTGCACAGCCGCTGTCTGCTGATCTTCCGTGCCGATCGCGGTTAGGGCATTTTCGATCCTTGTGATCTGCTCCTCGGCAAACGGCACCGGCGCCTCGGCGGGCGGGGCGCCGGGCACAAGCCGGTCGGCGATGGCCGAGACAAGCCGGTCGATGCCGGTGCCGAGCGTGGCGATCGTCGGCAACATGCTGGGCGGCACATCACCAACAGGAGCCAAGTCGATCTTGTTGGCGACTCGCA
>CAUYYY010000171.1:0-5163 GCA_963577165.1 Planctomycetota bacterium
GGTCGCCATTTCCATCCACTTGCCGATGTCGGGGAGTCCCGCCTCGTCGACCACTCCGTTGAGCTCGGCCGCGTGTGCGATCTCGGTGTCCAGATCGGCTTGCGTCACTTCGAGCCGGCGACGATGCAATTCTTGCTTGAGCAACGCCCAATTGATTTCATTTTCCACCATGTTTTCGCCATGAATCGCTAGGCATTCTTCGGCCAACTCGCGCACCGTGATCGGCTCGTCATTGATCGTCGCCACGATGCCCGACATGCTCGTCCGCCGCTGGGGATCGTTGTAAATGTTCTCAATCCGTGCGTCGTCTTGCAATTGCTTGAAAATGTTGCTGGCAGCCTGACGTAACTTGCGGTCGCGGACTTTCTGCTCGAGGTTGGCGCGGACCTCCTCCAGAGGCACATTCCGCGCCTCAAGATGCCCATCGCATTTCACGATCACAAACTGGCCGACGACGCGCAACACGGGAGAAATCCCTCCCTTCGGCAATCCAAACGCCGCTCGCTCGAGGTTCGGGTCGCCCACATGAGGTCGAATCGGCTGGATCAATCCGCCGTTGCTCGCGCTGTTGATGTCCTTCGAGTGCTGGCGGGCCAAACGGGCAAACTCGCCCGGTTGAGCAGTAAGTTGCTGGTGCAGTGCGTGGGCCCGCGCTTCGTCGTGGACAACCAAGATCCTGGCCCGAACGGCCGGGCCAAACTCCGTTTCGTACGCCTGCTGGATTTCTTCGGCCGTCACCTCGATGTGGTCGCTGGCCAACTTTTGCAGCGCCAGCTTCGGCCAGATGATGTCCTGTGCGTACTGCCGACGCGAAACGCCTCGCTGCTGCTCGAGCATGTTTAGATAATGCTCTTTGTCGAGGCGAAAACGACGAGCAATACGGTCGATCTCCGCTTCAATTTCCTGGCGGGTCACACGGATCTGGCGTCGATCGCAATAGTGTCGAATCAGTCGCTTGTTAACCATCGCTTCGAGCACGGCCTCGCCATAGCGGACCAGGCACTCCTGCCCCAGCGCTTCGCGCGTGATGCGCTCTCCGTTCACAATCGCCGCGTTCTGCTGTGCGGGCGACGACGGGCGAGCGTGAGAGGTCGAGGCAGCACGCGCCGAATCGGCTTGCCCCGAATTTTGCCGCGCCGCCACATCGACCGGCCCCCATGCTGAGCGAACCACCAGACAGGCTGCGATGACCAGCGCCAGGCTGGCAACCCAGCCGATGCGTCGCTTCCACGAACCAGTGTCTGAAATCCCGAGTCGAGCTTTCGAACGTGCAATGACGGGCATAACGGTTTCTCCGTAAAGCGACGGGTTCTCTCGTTCCCAAGCTCTGCTTGGGAACACATCTTCTGGAAGCTCCGCTTCAAAGTCCTACCTTGAGTGCTCGAATCTCCGGTACGGTCGCGAAGCAGAGCTTCGAGGACGCCGGTTACCAAGCAGAGCTTGGTAACCAATAAGTTAAAGAGTGACTGTAAAAAGGGCGCGGAGTATAGAAGTGACCCACCAGGGGGTCAAGAGAAGTAGGGCAGAATAGGCGACTTCGGAATATCAGCCAGCACCCCGGCTGCTTGAGAGAGATACGCTTGTAGAGTCGCTAGAAACCAGCCGGGGTGCTTCCTAGGGGTAGATCATTTACTCGTCCATCACCTCGTGTTCGCGCCCCTTTGCCAATTTGTTCGCCTGGGACTCGTAGTTTTTGGTCAGTTCCTGGATTTTCTTTTTGACCGAGTCCCGGTCGTCTTCGCTCAGACTCTTGTCTTTCTCTGACTGGTCGGCCATTTTGTTGCCATTCCGCCGATTGTTGCGGAGCGAAACCTTGGCCTCTTCAGTCAGTTCTTTGATGCGACCGACCATCTGTCGGCGGACTTCGGTCGAAAGCGCAGGCACGTTGATCCGGATCAACTTACCGTCGCTTTGCGGGTTGAGTCCCAACTCGCTGGCAATGATTCCTTTCTCGATTTCCTTGATCGTGCCAGGATCGAACGGTCGGACCACGATTTGATTCGGTTCCGGAGCGCTGACCGAAGCGACAGCCTTGATCGGCGTGGGCGATCCGTAGACGTCGACCTTCAAACTGTCGACCAAGCCGGGATTGGCCCGACCCGTACGGATGCCGGACAGATCCGTTTTGAGCTTGGCAATCGCCTTCTCCATGTGCTCTTCGACGTCCAGCAGAATTTCGTCGGCGGTCATCGGATTTGTCCCTTACGCGGTTTTTAAGAGGCGTCTGGGGCTGCGTCGCGGCTGATGATCGTGCCCAGTCGCTCGCCCGCCACGGCCCGCTCGATGTTGCCTTCGGTCTTGAAGTTGAAGACCAAAATTGGCAAATCGTGTTCCATGCAATGGGCGATCGCCGTCGGATCCATCACCCGAAGATTCTGCTCGCGAACTGCGTGATAGGTAAGCGAGCGGTACAGTTCGGCGTGTGGATTTTTCTCCGGATCGTCGCTATAGACGCCGTCGACACGCGTTGCCTTGAGCAGAATCTCCGCACCCAGTTCCTGAGCCTTCTGTGCCGCCGCCGTATCGGTCGTGACAAACGGACTGCCCGTTCCGCCAGCGAGAATCACGATTCGCCCTTTTTCCAGATGCCGTTTCGCCCGCCGTCGGATGTAGGGCTCCGCGACGCCGTCCATCCGCACGGTCGTCATCAGCCGGGTGTCGCAGCCGAGCGACTCGAGTGCATCTTGCAGCGCAAGCCCGTTGATCACCGTGGCCAACATTCCCATGTAATGAGCGGTTGCTTCCTGAATGCAGGAATCGCCCGACGTGAACTGTGCGCCTCGCAAGATGTTTCCGCCACCAATGACGATCACCATCTCGACACCCCGCTGGGCCGCCTGATACGTCTGGCGGGCAATGTGCAGGACTTCGTTGACACTGATCCCCCGCTCGCCCGTATGTGCAAAGCTTTCGCCTGAGAGTTTTAACACCAGCCGGCGAAAACAAGGCTTGGACTCGGGATCGGTCGTGGTCATTATTTTGGTCGTCGATTAGGACGATACCCTGAGTGAGTCTGCGGACGTGATCAGTCTTTCCCTAATTGCCCCTTGCCCAATTGCCAAGAGACCATGCGGACAATTTTCATGTCGGCGGCCTTGGCGATTTTACCGACCGTCTGTTTGTCTTCTTTGATAAACGGCTGCTGGAGCAGGACGAGCCCGGCGTAAAAATTACGCATCCGGCCTTCGACCATCTTCTCGATGATGTTCTCCGGCTTGCCCTCTTTACGAGCCTGTTCACTGAGGAACGTTCGCTCCTTTTCGACCACGGCCGGATCGAGCTCTTCGATTGTCAGAACCTGGGGTTTCATCGCCGCGACGTGCATGGAAATATCTTTGGCAACTTCGGCGTTGCCACCCTCGACCTGCAGCACCACGCCGATTTTTCCGTCGTGGTGGACATATCCGCCGCACGGCCCGTCGACCCGCACTAGCCGTGTGAGCCGAAAGACCTCTCGCATTGTGTTGGTCAGGCCGTCCCATTGCTGCTGCAACGTCCCGTCCTGGCTGGGCGACGTTTGGCTTAACAACGTTTCGGCAGTCTCGGCGCCCGGGCCCTTGGCCAGTTGGGTAGCCAGATCATTGGCCAATTGGACGAAGTCCTCGTGGCCGACGACCGAGGCCGATTCGCACTGCAGCTCAATCATCGCGCCAACGCCTTCTTCCAGGCTGACGTAGTTGGCGATGCGGCCCTCGTCCGTGCTGCGATCGGATCGGCCCATCATCTTCGTATGGCCTTGTTTACGAAGCAGCTCGATGGCCGCCTGCTCGTCGCCGCCGGTCTCGGCCAGTGCCCGCTTGCATTCCATCATGGGCAATTGCGTTTTGTCTCGCAGCGACTTGACCGCCGCAGCCGTAATGTCTGCCATAAAAAAGGAACTCCTGTGTCGTTGGTGCGAGTCGCAGCCGTCCCGCGAGGCGATCCGACCGGTAAGATTCTGTAGGGTAGGGTTCTGCGGACCGGGGGCGATGCTTGGTTCAAGGCGCCGCTTTGCGATAAAGCGAACGTCGCCCGAACACGAATCCCCCAAACACAAATCGCCCGAACACGAATAGCCGGTGCCGCCGGGTCCGAACGATACGTCAGCGTTATTCGGCCGCAGCGACTTCTGCAGTTTCGGCAGCCGGTTCAACCGGGACATCTTCTTTGGCAACCGCTTGTGCCGCCTGATTGTTTCCTGCGAGCACGGCGTCGGCCAACAGTTTGAGGATCAACTCGATCGAACGAATGCTATCGTCGTTGCCTGGAACCGGCAGGTCCACGTCATCCGGATCACTGTCCGTATCGATCAACGCAATCGTCGTAATGCCTAACTTTCGCGCCTCACGGATCGCGTTCTTTTCTTTCTTCGGATCCACAATAACCAGACATTCCGGCAGGCGATTCATCGCCCGCATGCCGTTCAAGTTGCGATACATCTTGCGATATTCACGATTGAGGGCCGATTGCGCCTTTTTGGAATAGCTGTTGATCTCCTCGCTCTCACGAATCGCCTCCAACTCTTCCAACCGTGCCAAGCGGCTACGAATCGTGCGAAAGTTGGTGAGTGTGCCACCGAGCCATCGATCGTCGACATACGACATGCCGCATCGATCCGCCTCGCGCTGCACCGCTTCGCCCGCTTGCCGCTTCGTTCCCACGAACAACACCAAGCTGCCGCCTTCGGCCACCTGGCTCAGATACTTCTTGGCCCGCAACAACCCCCGCACCGTTTCCCGCACATCGATGATATGAGTCCGGTTTTGTCGCCCGTAGATATAGGGCCGCATTTTCGGATTCCAGCGACTGGTCCGATGACCAAAATGAACGCCTGCTTCGATCAGATCTTTCAATATCGACAACGCATACACTCCTTCAGTGGGCACACCGGCTAACGTCCCCCAACATGGAAGGACCGCCCGTTATGGGGCAACCGACGTTAAAAAATCCGGCCTGGGTTACTGTCAAAAACCGCCGCAATTCTCACCGGCCGTTGGGTAAGAAACGCATCGCGGGTAATCGAGCTAATTTACCCTTAATTCGCCGTGCCGTCAATCGCGTGAATTGGGTGTGAGGTAAGCTAAAAGCGTATCTTCTCAACCGCTAGCAGTGGCTGATTGAGCAGCTTGTTGGATGCATTGTGCGAGAGATGGCATTTCGAAACGTCGGCTGAGGCGATCGCGA
>CAUYYY010000172.1:0-5161 GCA_963577165.1 Planctomycetota bacterium
CACGACCGTGGACGTCGGTCAGGCGAAAGTCCCGGCCGGCGTAGCGATAGGTCAAGCGCTCATGATCCAATCCCAGCAGATGCAGCATGGTGGCGTGCAGGTCGTGCACGCTGGTTGGATTCTGCTCGGCCTTGAAACCGAACTCGTCGGTGGCGCCGTAAACGGTTCCACCTCTAATGCCGCCGCCGGCCAGCCAAACACTGAAGCCGTAATGGTTATGATCGCGGCCGTGTATGGGATTGCCGTCGCCGCCCAGTTCTACCGTCGGTGTGCGACCGAATTCACCACCCCAGAGAACAAGCGTGTCATCCAGCATGCCGCGCTGCTTCAGATCAGTCAGCAGGGCCGCAATCGGCCGATCGAGTTCGCCCGCGAGTCTTCGGTGATTGTCTTCGAGTCTTTCATGATTGTCCCATGGCTGGCCGGCGCCGTGCCAGAGCTGCACGTAGCGCACGCCGCGCTCGAGCAGCCGGCGCGCGATCAGTGTCTGCCTGCCATGCACGCCAGAACCGTATAACTCGCGAATGTGCGCCGGTTCACGCGACAGATCAAACGCCTCCTTGGCCTCGTGCTGCATGCGAAACGCGAGTTCATACGAATGGATGCGGGCGTCCAGGCGGTGGTCCAGTCGGTCGTCCCGGTGCCGGGCATTCCAACGGGCGAGCAGGTCCAACTGCCGTCGCTGGTCGGGCGTGGAAATCTGCGGATGTTCGATGTTCTCGATCAGTCGGCTCAGTTCTTGGTGCTTGGAATCGATATAGGTTCCCTGGTAGGTTCCCGGCAAAAACGCCGCCTGCCAATTCTCCGAGTCCTTGGTCGGCAGCCCTCCGGGACACATGGCAACGAAGCCCGGGAGGTTCTGGCTTTCCGTCCCCAGTCCGTAGAGTACCCACGCTCCCATGCTCGGCCGCGGCTGTTTCGAGTCGCCACAGTTCATCAACATCAGCGATGGCTCGTGGTTGGGAACGTGGGCGTACATCGAGCGGATGACGGCGATGTCGTCGATGTGCCGGGCCGTACGAGCGAATAGATCGCTGACCTCGATACCCGATTCGCCATATTGCCGAAACTTGAACGGCGAAGGAAAAACCGCGCCCGTTTTGCGCTCGGTGGCCAGCGTGCCGCTGAGCCGTTTACCCGCATGTTTCGCGAGCGCCGGCTTGGGGTCGAACGTATCAACGTGCGACGGGCCGCCGTTGAGGAAGAAATGAATCACACGTTTCGCCCGCGCGGGAAAGTGAGGCTCGCGCCCGTCGAGCGGCCCGCGCGCCGAAAGGTCAGCCCCCGCCGCACGGCGAGCGTCGTCTCCGAGCACTCCCATCAGCCCCAGCGTGCCAAGTCCCAGCGCCGAGCGACGCAACACATCACGACGGCTGAGCGGCCGCCTACAAACAAGGTTTTCCATGATCGTTTCGCTGCTCTCGCGTGCCGGTCAATCTACAAACAAGAACTCGTTGGCACAGAGCAGTACCTGTGCCAATTGTTCCCACGGGCTAAGCTGTCGCGAAGTACCTTGCGGAAAATCCATCTTGGAATTCCAAGCGGCGGCCTCGTTAGACGCTTTCATGTCCGAGACGGTCGCCTCCCACAGATACTGATCGCTGTTAAGGTCGTCGCCAACATCAACCACGAAATCGATGGTCTCGCCGGCCTCGACGGCCAGCGCCTTCACGTTCAAATCGACGGTTTGTTTATAAATCTTTGCGGAACCAAGCAATCCCGCGCGCGAACTGACCACGAAGGCGCGAATGCCGTCGCCCGGGTCCGCCTGGTGAACCAGTTGCGAACGAACTGCTATCGTCATCGCCCGCGGCGCCCTCCAGCGTCGAATGGCCGCGTGCTTTCGATCGTTGCCGGGGTGACCGCCATCGCCCGTGAGCTGCACCCATCCGAGCTTGGCATCCGGCCATTTTGGACCACCCTGCCAGGCTTGTCCAGCAAAATGCGGCAGCCGCGTAAAGCCCGCAACTCGCTTGGCGGTTTCGTCAAACGTTCCGTAGCCGTACTGCCAGTCGGCAGCGGTCGCCGGCGGAGTTGGTCTCTCGGTCGCGATCGCACGAATCATCTCTAGCGACTCAGCCATTTCGGCGCCGGTCGGTTGACGCCGATAGGTTTGCTGAAACAGCGCCGCCACTTTTTCTTCCGGTGTCGACTTCGTGCCGACCGACTTGGCCAGCGATCGGACCTGATCCAAGACTAGCGGATGGTTCATAAAGAACAGTGCCTGCTGCGGCACGGTCGTTTCACTTCGTCTGGGAACATGCAGGTCCGGATTTGCGAAATCAAACATCCGCAACGTGCTGGGCAAGAACTGCCGATCGACCACGCCATACAGCGATCGCCGTTTCGGAAAACCTTGTTTAAACAGGTCGGCCGGTTTGCCGCCTAGCGTGCGATCCAGATCGCCCGACGCGGCCAGCATGGAATCGCGGAATTCCTCAAATGTGAGTCGCCGCGGACTGATGCGCCAGAGCAGACGATTCTCTGGGTCTGCTTTCAGCGCGCGGGCGCGGGCGTCGGCATCAGCGGGACCGGCCGACGACTGCCGAAACGTTGTCGATAGAACGATCCAACGGTGCAACTTCTTCAGGCTCCAGCCCTCGGCAACGAATCTCGCAGCTAACCAGTCGAGCAATTCCGAGTGCGACGGCTGATCGGCGCGCAGGCCAAAGTCGCTCGGCGTCGGAACCAGGCCGCGGCCGAAATGATGCGCCCAGACTCGATTGACAATGACGCGGGCGGTGAGCGGATTTGCGGGGTCGATAATCGCTTCGGCAAGCTCGAGTCGGCCACTGCCGCGACTAAAGGGTTTGCGATCGCGGCCGGCCAACACCGCGAGAAACTGACGCGGTACGTCAGCGCCTTTGTCGACCGAGTTGCCCCGGCGAAATATCCGCGGATGCGTAACAATGGGGCGATCGACCAGCGCCAGCGCGTAGCGGGCCTGCGGATTGGATATGATCCAGCGATCGACTTCCCCCTGTAGTTTCCACAAGGCCTCGCAAGTTTCGGTGTCGAAGAAGCGCTCGGTGTGGACGATCGGCTCGTCCGGAACCTCACACGGCGCTTCCGCCCCGTAGAGAACACGCCGTAATTGCTCGGCCGCGGGGTCGGCAAGCTGTGATGGTGGTTTCGCCTTGTTGCTGGCAAGCAGCGATTTCCAGCGAGCGTTGATGTGTGCGAAAACGCCCGCATAGCGATCAATAACTTCGGCAAACGAAGCGGGAGGCGCCCGCAGCGCGTCGGCGACGATCGGATTGACGGTTTCCTTGTCGGATCGCAAAAGCTGCCGCGTCACATCGGCCGCCTCTTTTTCAAACGACTCGGCCGACAGTGCGGCGTACGCGTGCCAAGCGGTAAAGACGGGATCGCCGCCGCGCTTTGCATTGTGCAAATAGTCCTCCCAGCGGCGCACGAACACCGGCAGAACGTCCGTCTTGAAGAAAACCTGGTCAAATCCCGCGGCCGGGTATTTGTGAAGCTCGGTCTGCGCCCGCAGGTAGTCACCGACCCGGTCGCGGGTGCGATCCGACCATTCCTTGCGGCTGGCCGCCAGTTTTGTCCGCAAGTTTTCCTGCCGCTTACGCAGCTCGCTTCGCCACGCCTCGTCGCCCGCGGTATCCGCGTTCAGCGGCACGAACCGTTCCGCGCAACTGTCAAAGACACCGTACAACGAATAGTAATCTGCCGTCGGTATCGGGTCGTACTTGTGATCATGACAACGGGCGCAGCCGACGGTCAGCGCCATTGTTCCTCGGCAGACAACGTCGATTCGATCGTCAAGGATATCGCGCTTTACGCCAAGAAATCGGCGACCTAAAGTCAGTAGGCCCATCGCGGCCAGATCATCCGGCCTTCGATCCTCGAACTGATCCGCAGCGAGCTGCAACAATAGAAAACGGTTGTACGGCATATCCTCATTAAGTGACCGCACAACCCAGTCGCGATACGTCCACGCGTGCACCCAGAACCGTTCCTCGCGCCCGTACACGTAGCCCTTGGAATCAGCATAGCGCGCCACGTCAAGCCAGCGCCGGGCCCAATGCTCGCCGTAATGCGGCGAGTCGAGCAGACGCCCGACAGCTTGCTGGTACCAATTTGGATCGGAACTGCCAGCCAATCGCGTAATCTCCGGCGCGGGCGGCAGACCGGTCAGTGTGTACGCCAACCGGCGAATCAATGTCCGTCGATCCGCTTCGGGTGAAGGCGAGAGTCCCATCTTTTCCAGTTTCGAAAGAACAAAACAATCGATCGGCTTCCGAACCCAGCCCGCGCTTTTGACCGCCGGAACGTCGGGTTGGCGAACTGGCTGAAAAGCCCAGTGACCCGCCGCCCTGTTGGTGATTGCTGAGGGAAGCAGCGGCACGGTCTCGGGCCAAGCAGCGCCCAGATTAATCCATTTCGTGAGGGCGGCGACTTCGCGATCGCTCAGTTTCTTGTCGGGAGGCATTTTCAGTTCGCCTTCCCGTCTTACGGCTTGAATCATTCGGCTGCCGGCCGCTTTGCCGACGACAAGAACGCCACCCGAGTCGCCGCCCTTCAGGATCGCCTTGCGCGAATCGACGCGCAGGCCGCCTTCTTGTTTCTTAGCTCCATGGCAACGGCTACACCGCTCGATCAAGATCGGGCGAATCTCGTTTTCGAAAAGCCGCAAGGATTCGTCATCTGCCAAAGCAGACTGACCGCTTAGATAAACGGCAAGACAGATGAGCGGGCAACCGATGGTGGCCCACAAGGGTCGTATCCCGTCCAGCTGTGTTTCTGGCCGCGTCACAACGGATGTCCTCGGTGACCTTCTTTGCCCCTGACCTTGCGAAGTTTGTTTGAACAGCAGGTAACGGAGATAACAGAGGTAATCGTTCTCTCCGTTTCCTCCTGTTCAATCTGATCCGCCGATTCCCATTTGTTCTGGTGGTTAATTATGAGCGAGCCACGAAGGTTTTTCCATGCCGCGGGGCGGGAAGCGACCAGAATCCTTGAGATTCGGGCAGTTCAGTGTCCGATCAGGCCGTGCCGAGTGTCCGCGGTTTGACCGTCGAGAACCTCCTGGAAGGTTGCCGGCTCGACCTGCGAAACGTCAGACGCCGCGGCGGCGACGTCCTGCTGCAGTACGGGGCCAGGGCGATTCACGGCTAGGGGCTGTCTCTCTACGGCGAGGCCG
>CAUYYY010000173.1:0-5150 GCA_963577165.1 Planctomycetota bacterium
TGGTTTGGGGTCCAGGGTTTAGGGTTCAGGATTTCGGGACAATGTTTAACCCTAATACCTGAACCCTTCCCCGAGTATAGAATGCTGGAGTTATTGATAAGCCACCCCTAAAGGTTTCTCACAAGATTGGCGTGAGATTCTATCGAGAGGAAAAAAGTCGAGCCAGACCGGATTGCTTCCCGCGGCGGTTTATTCCGCTAAAAGCGGGCCGATTGCTAGCAGCGAACGCCGTTTGCCAATGAATATGGGGCAAATGGTTAATGCAGGTAATTCGCAGCACACGAATCGCAATCGAGAGCACCCCGGCTGCTTTCGAGAAAGATTTTCGAACTGTGTAACCTTTCTGAAAAGCAGCCGGGGTGCTGGTAGTTTATAATCCGTGAGAAGCCTAACCGAAGCCTCTTAGAAGAATTTCATCGAGCGGCGGCAAGTTGCCAAGCTGATCGGCCTGGGACAAATGTTCGAACTGCTGAAGCACCTCGGCAAGCCTTTCGGAAATGTCCGCACAGCGCGAAGAGACTTCGTTTTGTTCCCAGCGATCGTCCGGCTTGACAAACAACTCGCAGCCTTCGGGCGACAGGTGAGAATCGTCCGAGCCGCTTTGGCGCAGGTGCCAGGCTGGCGTGCGTAGCGCGCGCTCGGCGCCATCGCCCAAGATCGCAACGTGGTCGCGGAGTATATCTCGCTCACCGCGCACAAGCGGCAACATGCTTTGCGCGAAGTGAGACGGCTGCCCATTTTTTATCCGTAGCCAGTCGAACAATGTGGCCAGCAAATCGGGCGGCTGAATCAACGCCTGACTGCGACCCATCGCACCACACCCATCGGGCATCCGCACGAGCAAGGGAACATGCACCAGTTCAGCGTGGAGTGCCGCGTCGACGTCGCCCAATCGCCCATGTTCGCCCAGCGGAAACCCACGGACCCCGAGCAGGACCACCAGGGTGTTCTCCAACAGCGAACACTCTCGTAGCAGGTCCATCAGCGCGCCGACGCACACGTCGAGCGCCATGACCTGCCCCGCGTGGGCGCAGGCCGCGCCGTGCAATTGGTCTGGATCATAGTTCTCGTCGAGCCGCTCTCTCGGGACGTGCGCGTCTTGCGGTGGCGCGGGCTCGTCCTCTTCGACCAACGAATTGCGCAGTTCGACCGGTGCGTCCCAGGCGCCGTCCATTCCGCGCGCATGAACCCATAACAGGAAGGGCTGATTCTCATCACTTTTTCCGGCAGCGTCCTTTCCAACCGTGTCGATCCAGGTCGCCACCTCGGCAAAGAGTCGCGCCGTCTGAGTCTGCTCGATCGCATCGGCAACAGGGCTGTCGCCCGAATCTGGCGTCACGACCAGACACTCTTCAAAGGACTCCGCCAATGGCAGCCGCGCGACGGCCGGCTCATCGGTGACGAGGGCCGTCGTCCAACCCGATTCGCGCAGAACGTCGATCCCACTGCGACCGCCGCCTTCCGTCGGATCGGCCTCGAGCGCGTGTCGCCCCTGCCAATAACTCCGGTAAAGCTGCGGTAACTGCGGCGAATCGATCAAATAGTGATCGAAAACAAACGACTCACTGGCCAGTGAGTCGAGCGCCCGGGTTTCAAACCACGTATTGCCATACGCACCGAGCGCAGCAGCCCGCAACCGATCGACCGCCAGGCAAACGATGTTCTGTTTCGGCATAAAAGGGAGAAAGGGTTGAAAAGTCAAAGAGTCGAAAAGCTTACCTACGGCAGATTGTCTATGTTGGCCGGGTGCCGGGGAAGGAGCCCAGTCCCGGCAGAAAGCACCCCGGCTGCTATCCAACGTGACGTTCCAGCCCGCCTATCTGTCCGAAGCAGCCGGGGTGCTGGCTGCGCCATGGCGGCAAAAACGCCGGTTTTTCTGCCCACTTCCTGAGGGGGCGCTGCTTCCTGGCGAGACTGCGGCGCGATACGATACGGCCTTCGGGACACCGTGACGTGCGCACCTCCTCGCCTGCGATGCCAGATTCGAACCAGTCACGCCCGCTCTCGCTGATCACCGAAAACCTTCTGGTCCTCGTTGCCAAGTTCTTCAGTGGCTCCAGCGCCCGGTGGATCGACTGTCAGCCCGACACGACACAGCGGGTCTATTTCGCTAACCACACCAGCCATCTGGACGCGATTATCGTCTGGTCGGCACTGCCGCGTCCGGTGCGTATGCTCACACGGCCCGTGGCGGCCAAAGACTATTGGGACAAGGGCTGGGTCCGCAGTTATTTGGCCAAAGTGTTCAACGCTCTGTTGATTGACCGTCGCGAGATCAAGGTCCACCAGAGCCCGATCGACTTGATGCTCCGCGAAATAGGCGACACCTACTCGCTCATCGTCTTCCCGGAAGGCAGCCGCAACACGAAGAACGAAATCCAAGAATTCAAAAGCGGTCTCTACTACCTCAGCAAGAAACGTCCCGAACTGGAACTCGTGCCCGTCTATATCGAAAATCTGAACCGCGTTTTGCCACGCGGCGAGTTCCTGCCGGTGCCGCTGCTATCCTGTATCAACTTTGGACCGCCCATGTGGCTCGAACAAGGTGAACCGAAAGCCGAATTTCTCGAACGGGCTCGCGCCGCTGTGTGTCGACTCAAGGACGTGCAAGAATGAGTGGGGCCGTCTGGGGACTGATTGGTGTCGTGGTTCTGATCCTCGCCGCTGCCACAGCGGCCGGCCAGGCGCTAAGCCGACAGACCGACCTGGGCCTGAACACCGGGGCCGTGACGGCGTTTAACGCCCGCGTCCGCGCGGCCTGGGTGAGTTGCTGCCTGCTGGCCGGTGCATTTGTGTTTTCCCCCTGGGTCACCGTGACGCTGTTCGGATTCATCTCGTTCTGGGCACTCCGCGAGTTCATCACGCTCACCCCGACGCGGCTCGGAGATCACCGCGCGCTCTTCTGGACCTTCTTTCTCTTCACGCCGCTGCAATATGTGCTTGTTGCTCAGGACCAGTTCGGCCTCTACAGCGTACTCATTCCGGTCTATGCGTTTCTGTTTATCCCGGCCCGGGTAGCAGTGGCTGGCGACTCGAAGCGATTCTTGGAACGCATCGCCAAGATCCAGTCGGGGTTGTTGATCTGCGTCTATTGCCTCAGTTTCGCGCCCGCACTGCTCTACTTGAACATTGAAGAAGACCCTCAAAGCAAATGGCGCAACGCCGGCCTGTTGCTGTTCTTCATCATCATGGTCCAAATTGCCGATGCGCTGCAGTACGTCATCGGTCGCGTCTACGGACGACACGCCATCGCACCGAATATCAACGCCTCTCGCACCTGGGAAGGCTTTCTCGGCGGTTCGGGATGTGCGGCGTTGGTCGGCATGTCGCTCTGGTGGGCAACGCCGTTCAACCCGCTGCAGGCTGCCGGCATGTCGCTCCTGATCAGCGTGATGGCGGCCGCCGGTGGGCTGACCATGTCGGCCATCAAACGCGACCGGGGCGTGAAAGATTACGGCACGCTGGTCGAAGGCCACGGCGGCGTGCTCGACCGCATCGATTCCATCTGCTTCGCCGCGCCGGTCTTCTATCATATCACGCGGCTCCTGCTGACACCGTAGCGGAGAGCAGAGAGCCAAGAGCGGAGAGGCAAAAGCAGTCGAGCGAAGCACTTTTAGGGGCGAGCCGCCAGGCCGGCGTTCGGCGAACCGGTGTCACCGCAAAACCGTGCTGCGCGGTCCCGACGCATCGTACACCGCGCCGGTCGCTGCCCGATTCCATTCGAGCAACACTTCGCGCGGCGCACGGAGGGTAGGATGTGTGCCACGGCTGGCCCGCCGCGGCGGGTCGATGACTTGCCCAGCCGTGTCGGATGGAGAAGGGCCACGCGATGCCACATTCTTCGTCGAGCGCAACGTCGCATACACGCTCTTGGCCGCCTTACGTTGCACGGGCACCAGCTTCGTCCGCTGCTCGGCGGTCACAGCGGTCTTCGGCGGCAACGGATTCGGTGATGGCGGGTCTGCGCTTTGGGCTCGATAGATCACGCCCGACGCATCGCTGGCGGTCGAATCGGCCTTGGCGATCAGTGCATCGTTGGCCGGGGCTTTCGACGGTGTCACGAGCGGACTTCCCTGGCGAACCCAATCGAGCCACCTGTTTTGCAATGCCCAAAGATTGTCGTAACCATACTGCTCGCGGATGGCACGCGGCCAATTCTCGTCCTGTAAACCATCGGAGAGAAAACCGATAAACTTCCGTCGACCACCCTGTTGAATTAGGTAGCGAGCCACCGAATAGCCTTGTGAGTAAAGCGGCATCACATTGGCCGGGTATTCCTTCATGGCAAACAACTGGCTGAACGGAATGCCCTGCTTCGTCTTCAAGAATCGAACCAACAGATGTTGCTGCTTGGCCTTTTCGCTGCGATGTTCGACCGTCGTGCAAGCGCCTTCGTCGGCCCAGCGTGGCAAGGGCTGGCGAAAGTGACTGGCAAAGATCGTATGCGTCACTTCGTGTGGCAACACCGAATCGAGAATTCGCTCCCGCGAACCTTGGATACTCATCCGCCAGCCGTAGACTTCGCCCTCCTCGAACAGAAAGCTCGTCGCACCGCCCGCCCCCAGATGCGAATCGACCCGGGCAGTAATCGGGCACGTTCGCGACCAGGCGGGCATCTCCTTGCCAAGCCACTCGATGGCCAATTCCTTGCGATAACGCTCAGCCGCCAAGCCGATTTCGCGGGCCAGCTGCGCTGTCGGCGCGCTGACCGTAAAGTTCGTGGTCCGAAAACTGGCCGCTTGCATACATGTGCCAACCGACCAAAGTGCGCCGGCCGCGACGGCCAAACGCATCATCCGAGCGTCCATGCTCTGGCTCCTAACTTCCCTGTCTGGTTTGCCGGCCCGGCGCGTCGTGCGCCCGGCAACATGTGGTCTGCGGCTCCGTGCAAACACGAGGCCAAACCGATGCGATTGCGATCAGCCCACAGGGCCAAAGCGGTGCAAAACATTCCGCGGCGTCACGTTCGGCACAGTTAAAAACATTCTGCAATCGGCCGATCACCGACGCCTGGCAACGAGGCCGCCTTGTAAAGTTTGCAAAATCTACCGCGCCGCAGGTGCAAACACCTAGAGCGATTTGTGAGAATGCTCGGCGAATGCTAGCAGCCGGGTGCCGGGGTGGGGGGCGAGGGGGCGGGCCCCAAAAAG
>CAUYYY010000174.1:0-5070 GCA_963577165.1 Planctomycetota bacterium
ACTCGACCAATACATTAATCTCCGCCCGGTGAAGCTGTTCCCGGGCGTCGAGACGCCGCTCAAAGACAAGGGCCCCGAGGACATCGACTTTATCGTTGTTCGCGAAAATACCGAAGATCTGTATGTCGGCGCCGGGGGCGTGCTGAAGAAAAACACGCCCGACGAAGTCGCCATACAAACCGCTGTCTATACCCGCAAGGGCTGCGAACGGTGCATTCGTTTTGCGTTCGAGCTTTGCCAGAAGCGGAACAACCCGAAGGGCAAACGGCTCACGCTGGTCGCCAAGACGAACGTGCTGACTATCGGCCATGACCTCTGGTGGCGGACGTTCCAGGATGTGGCCAAGGATTACCCCGACGTCGAGAACGATTACAACCACGTCGACGCCTGCTGCATGTGGGTCGTCAAGAATCCCGAATACTACGATGTGATCGTCACCACGAACATGTTCGGCGACATCATCACTGATCTATGTGGCATCCTCCAAGGCGGCATGGGCGTTGCCGCCGGCGGCAACATCAACCCCGAGCCGGGCGGCGTGAGCATGTTCGAGCCGATGGGCGGCAGCGCTCCGAAGTACACCGGCCAGGGCGTCATCAATCCGATCGCCGCCATCAACGCTATAAGCATGTTGCTCGAACAGGTCGGGCAAACGAAAGCCGCTGAGCGCGTGATGACCGCCATTCAAAACGTCACCGCCACCAAGATGAAGAGCATGTCCGCCGGCCAGATGGGCCACTCCACCAGCCAAGTCGGCGACCTCGTCTGCGAAGCGCTGTAACGCGGTTTTAGCCTAGGCGACCACGCCAGGCATGTAGGGTGGGCAGAGCGCAGCGAGGCCCACGCGTTTGCTTAAGCCTAGCGCCGGTCCACGAACCTCTGCGATTTGCCTTCGCCTCGCGGCAGTGAGCCGAGTGGTGCCGCCCGCACGTCGACCTTGAGTCCCAATTGAGCGCGGAGCGCCGCGGCGAGCCGCTCTGGTTGGTTCAGCCGGTCTTCAATCTCGATCGCCAACTGATCCATCTCGCCGACGCGCGTCGCCGTCAACCGAAACTCGTCGATCTCCGGAAACGATCGCACGATCTGTTCGATCGAACTTGGAAAAATGTTGACGCCGCGGATGATCATCATGTCGTCTGCCCGGCCGAGTACGCCGCCTTCGAGCAACACGAACCGGACCGGGCCGTTGTGCGTCCAGACGGGTTTCACCAGGTCACCCGTCCGGTAGCGAATCACCGGCGCACCGTATCGGCCGAGCGTGGTGAGCACCAACTCGGCCAACTCGCCCTCGCCGGCGGCTCCGTCTGTGTCAACCTCGAAGGATGACCCAGCCGCGACCGGCAGAAACTCGGCGATGAACTCGCTCTCGGTGACGTGTAGCCCACGCTGAGCGGCATCGGTATAGCCCCACGGTCCGATCTCCGACGCCCCGGCATGGTCGATCACTCGGGCGTCCCAGGCCGCCTCGATTCGCTCGCGCGTAGCCGGCACCGACCCGCCCGGCTCGCCCGCCACGATGATCCGTCGCACGGAACCGCTACGGAGATCGATGCCGCGATCGGCTGCCACCTGGGCCAAGTGCAGCGCGTAAGTGGGCGTCGCCAGGAGGACCGTGGCGCGGCTCTGGGCGAGTCGTTCGAGCCGACCGAGCGTGTCGGTCCCACCGCCGGAGATGACCATCGTGCCGCGATCGATCAGTGCGTCGTGCGCACTCCAAAACCCGATGAACGGCCCGAACGAAAAGGCCAGGAAGGCCCGATCCGTGGCCGTGACCTGGGCGGCGTCGAGCACGTACTGCCAAGTGTCGATAAACCACCGCCAGTCGTCGGCCGTATCGAGCACCGGCAACGGCCGGCCGCGCGTGCCCGACGTCTGGTGATAGCGGACGTATTGGTCGACCCCGTAGGTCAGGTTTGCCGGCGAATCGTTGCGGACCGCAGCCGCCAGTTCGTCCTTGTCGGTCAGCGGAAGCGTGGCCAGTTGGTCGAGGCCGCTGAGCTGCGCAGGACAGCCGGCCAGCTTCTCGGCATAGAAACGATTGCCCGGCAGAATCGCCTTCAGCAGTCGGTTCAACCGGTCAAGCTGATGCAGGGCGAGCGCCTGCCGATCGAGTTGTTCCAGAGAGCGACGCTCTTGCTCCGTGCTGCTGTTCATAACCGCAACCTCGGGGCTCTCGTTGTGAGAGCCCTAGTTTCACCGCGTGATCTCGTATTGTTCGATCTTGCGGTAGATTGTCGCGCGGCCGATGCCGAGCAGCTTGGCCGCTTCGGGCACATTGTCATCGGCACGGCGCAGCGCTTCGCGAATCAGTTTGCGTTCCCAGAAGTCCATACGGAGCGTTTCGAGTTCGTCGGTGCCCGAGTCACGGAGACCCAGGTCGGTTGTTTCGATCTGGTTGCTTTCGGCGAGCACGACGGCGCTGTCAATGACGTTCCGCAGTTGCCGCACGTTGCCCGGCCATTGGTAGGCGAGCAGTTTTTCGCGTGCCTGGTCCGAAAGGGTAAGTTCGGGTCGACCGTGCTGCTGGCCGAAATGGTTTAAAAAGAAATCGATCAACAGACCGATGTCACTCCCTCGTTCGCGGAGCGGTGGCACGTACAATTCGAATACGCTGAGGCGATAATACAAGTCTTCGCGAAACCGCTTCTCCCGCACACGGGTCTGCAGATCTTGATTTGTGGCGGCGATCACCCGGACATCGACCTGGACCTCGTCCGTCGCCCCGACCGGCAGGAACGGATGGTCTTCGAGTATTCGCAGCAACTTGGCCTGTCCTTCGAGCGATAACTCGCCAACCTCGTCGAGAAACAGCGTTCCCAGATCGGCTTGTTGAAAATATCCGGCGTGATCACGGTCGGCTCCGGTAAAGGCGCCCGCCTTGTGTCCGAACAGTTGGCTCTCCATCAAATCGGCGGAAATGGCGGCGCAATTGACCGACAGCATCGGCCGATCGGCCCGGGGGCTGGCCCGATGGACGAAGCGAGCCACCAGTTCCTTGCCCGTGCCGCTTTCACCCCGCAACAGCACACAGCCGCTCGCCCTGGCCACGCGCAGGGCCTTCGATTTGAGCTGTCGTAAGGACTCGCTCTCTCCGACCATTTCGTCGTAGCCGGGAAACGCCTCGACCAACCGTTGAAAATTGGTTTGCAAACTGCTGTGAATCCGCGCGCGGACCAAGGCGACCACAACAAGGTTCGCCACAGAAATGGCGAAGTCAAAATCGGATTGTCGAAAACGTCCTTGCTGGCGATAGACGTGAATGGCGCCGAGTGTGACGCGGTTTTCTTTCCGTTCGCGGCTGACGAGCGGCACACAGATCGCGTCGGCATAATGATCGAGACTTTCGGTGGCCGACTTGGCTGTCTGATTCGCAATCCATACGGCGTGCCCCTGTTGGCTGACCAACAGCGTGAGCGATTCGCTGAGTTTCACTTGGTCGTGCGATTCCTGCGGGATGACGAGCTTGGGCTTCAACTCGCCCTCTTCATTGACCCAGAGAAATCCCACCACTTCGGCGCCGGTCCGCTGACGCAACAGATCGAGCGCGATCTGGATCACTTCGTCCGGGTCTTCGCAACCCAACAGTCGAATCGTCAACTGATAGAGTAACAGCAACTCGTCGATCTGTTCGGCCGTCTTCACATGAGCGTGCCGCTGTTCGGCCGTGATACTTTCGGCCGACTCGCCGGAGAGCGGCAGGTCCTTGACGATCGTCTGGGTAACATCCAACTCGGAAATCCCGGTTGCCGTGGGCGGCTCTTCCGAAAGGTGGAAGGAGAACTGCGTGGCGCCGAGTTGAATCGTGTGTCCTTCGTCGAGCAATGCTTCGTCGGTTTTTTGCCCGTTGACCAAGGTTCCGTTGCGGCTACCCTCGTCACGAACATGCCATCCACCCGTTCCACATGACAGGATCGCATGAACGCGCGAACAAACCGGGTCGGTCAGTACGACCGTACATTCGGCGCCGCGACCGATCAGACAGTCGCGTGATGTGTCGAGTGCATAAATCGCGCCGGCCTGTTCAACGGCCGTCATGGTCAGATAGGCATACACAGCATGCACGCACGTGAGGAGGGGTCGATGCCAAATGCAAGTTGGTCTCTAATATAACAGGGCGGATATCATTCGGGCAGCGGGCCCGCGCGCCTTCTGCGTTTAATCTTTCTTCATCTGCGTTGATCTGCGTCCATCTGCGGTTTCCCCTATAATGTGTCCCGATTCGATAAACGATTTAGCCTGTTCCTCGGGCATGGGTTCTCTGAGCACCGGCGATGGCCTGCTACTGGTCGGCCACGGGTCTCGCGATGTCCAAGGTCAGGCGGAGTTCTTCGAGTTGGCGGCCCAAATCGCTGATGCCGCAGGCGGGCAGCCCGTTGAGCCCTGCTTTCTGGAGCTGGCGAAGCCGACGATCCAGCAGGCCGTCGATCGATTGGCGGCGCGCGGTGTGCATCAGTTGGTGGTGGCGCCGGTAGTGCTTTTTTCGGCCGGGCACGCGCGGCGTGATATTCCGGATGCCGTGGGTGCTGCGTGCCAGCGGCACGTGGGACTCACTTGGCGACAAGCGCCGCCGCTTGGTTGTCACCAGCAGATCGTCGAACTCTCGCAGCGACGATTTCTCGCAGCGCAGACCCAACTGCCGGCGGCAGCCAGCCAGGCACAGACGCTGCTCATTATGGTGGGACGTGGAAGTCGCGATGCGGAGGCGACGGCCGAGATGCACCGCTTTGTGCAGCGGATGGTGCAGCGATTCTCGGAACTTCGTACAACAACTTGTTTTTGTGCGATGGCCAGGCCTTTGCTAGGAGAGACGATCAGGAAAATCGCAGAGGACGCGGCGAATCGAAAGAGCCCCTTTTTTCAACAGACCCCTGGGCATTTCGTCGTCCAACCGCATCTCCTGTTCCAAGGGCAGTTGCTAGCAGACATCCATCGACAGGTCGCTGAAGTTCGCGCGGCCCATCCGCTTCAACACTGGTGTGTGGCCGATCCACTAGGACCTGAGTTGGAGGTCTCGCGGGCAATCTTGGATCTCGTTGATTAGAGTTGGGTGGCGGGGAAGGAGCCTAAGCG
>CAUYYY010000175.1:0-5029 GCA_963577165.1 Planctomycetota bacterium
AATAGACACGGCACCGTGTTGTTGGCATAGGTCGACGATCCCTTGCAAATAGCCATCGTGTGGCATACATGAGCCGCTGTTTGCCAGAATGGGCTCGCAGATAACACAGGCAATCTCGTCGGGATACTGCTGAAACACATTTCCCAGCGCCTCAAGGTTGTTCCAGGGCAAAACGATCGTATCGGCGAATTCGCTTTCCGGCTGACCGCCACACGTCCCTTCCGCAGTAAACGGATCGGTGCCTTGAGGCCGATAACTGACCAGCACGTTGTTTAACCAGCCGTGGTAATGTCCCTCAAACTTCACAAACCGATCGCGCCGCGTGGCTGCCCGCGCGATGCGTATCGCCGCCTGCACGGCCTCTGTTCCGGTGTTTGAAAAGATAACTTGGTCCACGCTCGGCAAGACTTCGACCAAGGACTCCGCCAACGTGATCTCATCACGATGCTGTGCGCCGAACGTGTACGCCTTTTGAAGCTGTTTTGTCACTGCCTCGTTAATTTTGGGATGACTGTTCCCGGCGATCAGCGGCCCCCAGCCCAAAGTGTAATCGAGTAACTTTTGACCATCCACATCGTAGTAGTACGCCCCATCGGCTTTTTCGAAGAAGAGTGGAACGGGCGTGACGTTCCGTCGCATTCCACTCGACACGCCGGTCGCCAACGATCTGCACGACCGCTGGTAAAGAATGTTAGACTGCTTTGATTCCATCTGCATAGCGAACCTGTAGAAACTTGTTAAAAATATTTCTCTGCGATCCTCTGCGCCTCCGCGTTTATTCTTCTGCCCCTCTGTGCCGATATAATTGAATACGATTCGCCCGTGTTCAATCCGTATTTCGTCTGTTATGTTGAACATATCGTTTCATTTTGTGAAAGTCAATGGCTGCGGGAGGTTTCTGGTCCGCCGTATCCTGTCTAGAACGACCATCGTCGGGTGTCTGGGCGACCTGTTGAAATACGAGATCGGTGTTGTGGCCTGCGCAACTCAGCAAGCGGAGTGACCCATACGATGCGCGTCGGTGTTATTGCACTCTTGCAAGAATCAAATACGTTTCTGCCCGAGCCAACGACGATCCGTCAGTTCGAAGAGGACGTGTTGTTGGTTGGGGAACCAGTGCGGCAGCATTTTGCTGAGGCCCACCATGAGATGGGTGGCTTTATTGCGGGACTCGATGAAGCCGGCATCGAAGCGGTACCCATCTTCGCTGCCCGCGCGTTGCCGTTCGGTACGATCGCTGCCGAAACCTACGAACGCCTGATCGGCACAATGTTTGAGACGCTGCAACAAGCCGGCCCCCTCGATGGCGTGTTAGCTGCGGCGCATGGCGCTACGGTTAGCCAAGACCATGCGGACGTGGATGGCCATTGGTTGGCTCGGTTGCGCTCCCATGTGGGGACAAAGGTCCCGATTATCAGCATGATCGATCCCCATGCCAATGTCTCCCCAGCCATGATCGAAGCGTGCAATGCAACGATCGCGTATCGCACGAATCCGCACATTGATCAACGCCAGCGAGGGGTGGAGGCGGCCCGCTTGATGGCACGTACGCTACGTGGAGAGATTCAGCCTACCCAGGCTGCCACGTTTCCGCCGATTGCCATCGACATTGAGCAACAGAATACGTCCGAGCCGCCATGCGCCAACATTCTCAACTTGGCGAATCAAATGCTCCAACAACCCAAGGTGCTGTCCAATAGCCTCGTGTTGGGCTTTCCCTATGCAGACGTTTCGGAAATGGGATCTTCAACGATTGTGGTGACCGACGGAGATCATAACCTGGCCCAAAGTCTATCGGACCAGTTGGCTGCACAGATTTGGGATCGCCGGCACGATTGTGTCGGGGAGCATCTCGACGTCGATGGGGCGCTCGACCGGGCCATGCAGCTCGAAGGCCCGGTCTGCTTGCTTGACATGGGTGACAATGTGGGCGGCGGGTCGCCGGGCGATGAAACGCGATTGGTTCTCGCCCTCCATGACCTAAAAGTTGCCGATGCCTTTGTCTGTATCTGCGACTGCGAGTCGGTACAAGCCGCCGAGCAAGTCGGCCCAGGGGCTCAAGTTGTTTTGCGCGTGGGTGGCAAATCCTCGGCCTGTAGCGATCCGCCATTGGAAGCAGAATTCAATGTGGTTAGCCTGTCTGACGGCCGGTTTACCGAGCCCAATCCGCGTCACGGGGGATTCACCGATTTCGACCAGGGGCCCACGGCCGTGGTAAGGACCGCTGGAGGACTCACGGTTATGCTGACCAGCCGCCGCATGGTGCCGTTCAGCCTCGAGCAGTTGCGATCGGCTGGTCTCGATCCCGCGAGTTTCCGTCTGATCGTTGCCAAGGGGGTTCAGGCCCCGTACGCCGCCTACAAGTCGGTATGTCAACACTTTATCCGCGTCAATACGCCCGGTGTAACCTGTGCGGATATGCGGCAGCTCAGCTATCGTCATCGTCGCAAACCGATGTTTCCCTTCGAACCGGAGACTACTTGGGTGCCAGAAGCGTCGGCGTCTATTTCATAATGAACAAAACATTGCCGTTTAATCTACAGAAAATCCAAGGCGTCGGCGACGGGCCGCTGCTGTTGATCACCGGTGGTGTTCACGGCGATGAGTTCGAGCCGATGGCGGCCATTCGACGCCTAGCCAAGGTTGTCGAGCGAGAATCCTTACGAGGTACGTTGCAGCTCATTCCGGTGGTTAATGAGCCCGCCTTTGAGCGACGGAACCGTGTGGCGGGCGAGGCCGGTTCGTATGTCACGGGCGCCACTTTGGTTGCCGACGGAGAGTTTGATAAACAGCATTTTCCTTTGAGTCTTCTACGCCGCATTGATCCGGGATTGTTCGAATGAGCATCTGGAAATGGGCCGACTCGCTGACACCGGTATCGCCCGAGTCGCGTTTGACGCTCGGCGAAGGTAATACACCAGTCGTCCGTTCGCGGCGGATCGGTCCCGATGCCGGCCTTGCGAACTTGCACTTCAAGCTGGAACCCGGCAACCCGACCGGGTCGTACAAAGATCGTTTCGCCGCGGCAGCCGTAACGGACATGATCTCTCGCGGCACGCGCCGTTGCATCGCCACGTCCAGCGGCAACACCGGCTCTGCCTTGGCTGCTTATTGCGCGGTGGCCGGCGCCTTGCAAGCTGCGGAGCAAGGAGACATTCGACGCGATGCGACCATCGTCTGCCTTATCACAGGATCGGGTTTTAAGGACGAGGCGTCACTTGCCGCGATGATTGAAGATACGGACTGTCCGACTCTCAATCCGGCGGACATCGGGCACCGACTTACGTAAGAATGCTTTCAATACGAACAATACGAGACGATAGGGATAAACATCATGAACGAATTCGCTCTGGACATCGAGGCCTGTCGCGGGCGGCAGCAGCGGCTGATCGACGAGATGCAACAGCTCGATATTTCGCTGGCAATCGTTACTCAGAGAGCCCATGTCCAATGGCTAACGGGCCTCTACTTTGGGCCTTTCTGTCAACCGGCTGCGGCCCTGTCGATCGACGGACAACTCACCCTGGTCGTGCCGGACGGCAGCCTGCCCGACGAGGTCGCTGCCGATGAAGTATTGCCGTACGAGGCCGCTCGGCATAGTACGTTAAGAAATGATCAGCGAGCCGCCAGCTCGGACGTACTCATTAAGGCGCTCTCGAAGCAAGCCAAAACCGGTCGTATCGGCGTGGAATACAGCAGCTTTTGCCCACATCTCTCCGAATCGATGGATTCACCGCAGATCGATGTTGAACCAACACTCTACGTCCTGCGCCGTCGCAAAGACTCGGACGAGCTCCGCATGATGAAGCAGGCGATCACCGCAACTCGTTCGATGTACGAACATGCTCGCACGGCCATCGAGCCGGGCATCAACGAGCTTGATCTGTATAGCCAACTACAAGCCGTGGCCGTACGAGAGTTGGGCGAACCGCTCACGTATTTCGGGCAGGATTTCCAGTGCAATTCACCCGGTGGCCCACCACGCGACCGATGTGCTCAGAAAGGTGAGCTTTACATCCTCGATCTGGGCGTTGGCTTTCGTGGGTACCATTCGGATAATGCTCGCACGATCGCCGTCGATGGCCCACCGACCGACGACCAGCATCGAGCCTGGAACCAGATCTTAAAAATTTTCGAGCACGTCGAGTCGGCCGTCCAACCGGGAGTTAGCTGCCAGAAATTGTTCCACGACGCCCAGTCTCTGCTCGACGAGTGTCTGCCGTGGAAGTTTTTTCATCATTTGGGCCACGGCGTCGGACTGTTTCCCCATGAAGCACCCCATTTGAATCCGAACTGGGATGACACGTTCGAAGAGGGCGACGTTTTCACTGTCGAACCGGGCCTCTACCATGACGAGTTAAAGCACGGCATGCGACTTGAGCAAAACTATCGAGTCACCGCCGGCGGCGTCGAACTGCTTACGACTTTTTCGCTAGCGTTGTAACAACTCGGCAGAGACGAATGCCAATTTGAGATTGTTGGTGGCCTGTCGTGCTCACAGTCCATGCGAAAAAAAGGCGTCACACATTTCGGACGATGCTCTGCAATCCCTGCTGATGCGTCACAAGAGCTACACGACAACACAGAAGTACATCAACATGGCCCACCAACTGAATCGGTTGGTTGAGGGACTGCACGTACCGAACGTGCTGATGAGAGTTGCCAGCAATTGGATGCAGGCGATTTTGGAAGTCAGACCAATCGACGTAACTACTGGCCGAGGCGGGACTTGAACCCGCACGGGGGTTACCCCCCCACCGGATTTTAAGTGCGCTGATGACCTTTGAGCGCCTACCGAGCGCCTACGAATCCTCGAAAAATAGCAACATTTTGAATTGCAGTCTACACTGCGCCTGCTACCTTGGGAGCGATTTAGGTAACATTTTAGGTAGCACCCCGCCCTCGGCATGACGCCGGGGGTTTTTCTTTTTGTGGGGTGCCGTAGTATAATCCCGCATTTCCCAGATGAGTTGCCTGACTTTGGCATGCAATTTGCGCCAACCCTTTGAAAACAAGGGATTTGACGCGT
>CAUYYY010000176.1:0-5024 GCA_963577165.1 Planctomycetota bacterium
GATCTTCGATGCGTTGCTGGAGGCCAAGGTGTTGATAGAAAGGTGGCGTGTGGAGTACAACACGGTAAGACCTCACAGCTCGCTGGGCTACAGGGCCCCAACCCCGGAGACGATGCTGCCTTTAACTGCTTGTTCCGCTACGCTCCACAAGCAGTTAAAGGAAAACCCCAAGAATGTAAGTTAGACGTTGGTTTCACCAGTGGAGACAGGTCAGGAACCACAGTCGTGTTTGACGTGGCCCATGCCGAAGAAGTGGCGAAACTCATGCGGCCTAAACAGATGCGGCCTCCGAAACACCCTTAGCGGGGTGTGTCACGAGGGTCGGTTTTTGACGTGTCTCACGACGTATCGAGTTTTGACACACTGTACGCATTGCCCACCCACGCAGTCGCTGTCGAATCGCAATGCCCAGTAGAAGAATGACTGTGAGTGAAAGTGTGACGGTTCGGCACGGCGTTCAAGCTGTCTGCCGACACCGCATTTGCGGCCTGTTCAACTCTTTTCAATCCCTCGATCGGACCAATCTACGTCCGATCTTTTCGCAATTCGATTGCCCCGCCATCACCACTTCACCCTTCAGGGTCAGTGATTTTCGTTTCGCATAGTTTTTGTACAGGACGCAAAGGGAACGTGTTTTTGTGCCTGATCGGCCCATCGTCATGTGTTGGTTGGACACCCTCGTGCTGTAAACCCTTGATATGCAAGGGGAAACTGACATAATCTTCGACCAGTCGGGCTCTGCTGGCGAGCAACCCGATCGAACGAAGGGAAGGGTCGTGTTTTCCATTGGAGATCGCCGGCCCTTTCGCCTCCCTTTGTTCTGAAAACGTATTCCTGTTTTGGTGATCCTGTGGCCCAACTACGCTTCAGCCGGATGAATCAGTTTTCTGTCGATGAGGCCATTGCCGGTCCTTTGAGCAAAGCGACTAACCAGCAAGACATTCTTCGTTATCCCTGGCCGGACGCCGCTTCGTTTGGTCGGATAGAACTCAAGGAACAACTATTCACAAGTGATCGATTGCGATTGTCAGTCAACTCAAGCCACGATTAGTGGCAGCACCTGCCAAGGACCATCATGCCCATACCCGTGAAGATACCGAAGCTCGGTATGTCAATGACCGCAGCAACGCTTGTGCGCTGGCTGATCGTCGACGGCGAGCCGGTTGAACCGAAGCAATCGCTTGCCGAGATTGAGACCGACAAGATTGTCAGCGAGTTGGAATCGCCAGCCGGTGGAACCCTGTCTAATCGTTCGGTTGCCGAAGGCGATATTGTGCCCGTCGCGCAAACGATTGCCTGGATCTTGGCAGATGGCGAGTCGGCTGGCGATATCCCTTTGACCACTCAGCAAGCTGTGCAAACAAACTCAGAGTCGATCGAGCTGGCATCCAATTCTCCAGCTTCCGTCTCGCCTGCTCAAGAATCGCTGTCAGCATCTGGCTCCAAACGTGCGTCAAGCTCTCCCGCCGTTCGCAGATTGGCCAGGGAGCAAGGCGTTGAGCTGAGTACTGTGATCGGTTCGGGGCCTGATGGTCGGATTACCAAGCAAGACGTTTTGCAAGCAGCACAACAGGGAGCCGTCACGTCCGGCGACGATAGCGTCGTCGAGCCGCTTACCGCCACGCGGCGTGCGATCACGGGCACCGTAACCAAGTCGGCCACCATTCCGACGATTCTTCTCAACGCGAGTGCCGATGCCTCCGCGCTCATTGCGCTGCGTCAGCAAGACAAAACAATCGCATATGATGATATTCTCATCCGTGCCGTTGCCAAGACGTTGCAGGACCACAAATACCTAAATGCATCGTATGAAGACGCAGGCATTCGTCTTTATAGCCAAGCACACATTGGTCTGGCCGTGGCGGTTAGCGCAGGACTGTTGATTCCGGTGATCCGAGGAGCTGAAAAGCTATCGCTAATACAGATCGGCGTCGAGCGAAATCGGCTCGTCGAGTTGGTACGGTCGCGAAAGATCACCGCACAGCACATGGCTGGCGGCACATGCACGATAACGAACCTGGGCATGTACCCGGTCGATAGCTTCACAGCGCTAATCAACCCACCGCAAGCGGCGATCCTCTCGGTCGGGCGCATTGTGCAGACTGCCGTGCCAGCCAACGATGGAGGCGTCCTATTCCAACCTAGGATGATGCTTGGACTCACACTCGATCACCGCGTGGCGGATGGTGCCGCTGGCGCGGCCTTTCTGAAAGACTTAATCACCCGAATCGAATGTCCTGATACGGAGGTGTCCTGATATGGCAACTACCTGTGCTGAGCTGTCGGCCCAAATCGAAGCCTTGGGCAGAGATCGCCTTTTGGCGATGTACGAGAGGATGCGAATGATTCGCACGTTCGAAGACAAACTGCACGATCTATTCGCCACGGGCGATATCCCCGGATTCGTTCACCTCTATGCCGGCGAAGAAGCGGTTGCCGTAGGTGTCATCACGGCGCTTGGCCCGGATGATTATGTCACCTCGACACATCGCGGCCACGGGCATTGCCTGGCCAAGGGCGTGGAACTCAAGCCGATGCTGGCGGAAATCTACGGCCGGATCACGGGCGTATGCAAGGGCAAAGGTGGCTCGATGCACATTGCCGATATCGAGCGGGGCATGCTCGGTGCCAACGGTATCGTCGGAGCCGGCATGCCGATCGCCGCTGGCGCGGCCCTAGCAGCCAAGATCCGCAAAACGGGACAAACGAGCGTTTGTTTCTTCGGCGACGGGGCCAGTAACCAAGGCACCGTGTACGAAGCGATCAATCTGGCTGCGATCTGGGACCTGCCTTGCCTTTTTGTTTGCGAGAACAACGGCTACGCTGAGGCCACCGCGCCGAGCTACTCGACAAAGGTCGAAAACATCGCCGATCGAGCCGCCGCTTACAACATCCCAGGCGTCATCGTAGACGGCCAGAATGTCATCGAAGTCTACGCAGCCGCGAAGCAAGCCGTAGAGCGGGCACAAAAGGGCGAAGGTCCGACACTGATCGAGGCCAAGACCTATCGCTACTACGGCCATTTTGAAGGCGACGCCATGAAATACCGCACGGCCGAAGAAGTCGAAGCGTATCGCCAACGCGATCCGCTCAAGATTTTCGCCGAGCAAATCGCACCGCAGGCAGAGATACGCATTGAGGACATGCAAGCGGTGGACGCACAAGTCGACGGGCGCATGCTCGAAGCAATCGAATTCGCCCAGTCGTCGCCGTTACCACAGCCGGAAGATTGCTTGACGGATGTTTATGTAAGCTATTGAACGGGAGCCAACAAAAATGTCAGAACGACAAATCACTTACCGCGAAGCGATCAACGAGGCGCTTTGCGAAGAGATGCAGCGAGACGAAACGGTGATCCTGCTCGGCGAAGATATCGCCGGCGGAGCTCAAAACGACGATCCGGAGATGTGCGACTCCTGGGGCGGTGTCTTGGGAGTCACCAAGGGCCTGCTCGGCCGCTTCGGCAAAGATCGCGTACTGGACACACCGATCAGCGAATCGGCGATTATTGGTGCCGCTACCGGTGCGGCGGCAGCCGGCCTGCGTCCTGTGCCCGAGCTAATGTTCGTCAGCTTTGTCGGGGTCTGCCTCGATCAGGTCGTGAACCAAGCCGCCAAGTTCCGCTACATGTTTGGCGGCAAAGCGCGGGTGCCGATAACGATCCGCACCACGATCGGCGCCGGCATGGGCGCCGCCGCCCAGCATTCTGATATTCTCTATTCGATTTTCGCCCATTACCCAGGATTGAAGTGCGTGGTTCCCTCGAATCCAGCCGACGCCAAGGGCCTGCTGAAAGCGGCCATTCGCGACGACGATCCGGTCGTATTCTTCGAGAATAAAGTTTTATATGACATGAAAGGCCCGGTGCCCGACGGAGAACACCTTGTACCGCTCGGCAAGGGTCGCATCGCGCGCGAGGGAACCGACGTGACGATCGTCGCCTTTTCACGCATGGTCAACATCGCGATCGAGGCAGCCGAGGCCCTGACTGCCGAGGGAATCAGCGCAGAAGTTGTCGATCCGCGGACCATTTCGCCGCTCGATGAGGACTTGATCCTTGAATCGGTTCGCAAGACGGAGCGCCTGGTCGTGGTCGACGAAGACCATCCCCGTTGTTCGATGGCCACCGACATCGTGGCCCTGGTCACCACCAAGGCGTTCGATTATCTCGATGCGGCCCCGGTGATGGTCACGCCGCCGCACACGCCTGTCCCGTTCTCTCCGCCCTTGGAGAAGTTTTACATGCCCAGCGAGGAACAGATTATTGACGCTGTACGGCAGATGATTCCGGCACGAGCCTAGTGGATTTGATCGGGTTGAATTCTGCCGTTGCGTACATAAACCGACCGGGCAAACGAGAAGTGATTCGTTTCGTAAGTACGCAGAACTGAAAAAGGAACCAAACATGAGCGAGATCGTAGTAATACCCTTTCAAAATACAACCGTTCCGATTGCCAAAGCGGTCGTTCATAACGGCGTAGCTTATATTTCGGGCAGTGTTGGCTTCAAGCCCGGAACCACCGAACCGATCTCTGACGATATTCGTGAACAAGCTCGCGAGACCTTTCGTCAATTAGAGAGTGCCTTGCTAGAATCGGGATGCTCAATCAATAGCCTGATGATGGTACGTGTCTATCTGGCAGATATTCGTCGCTATTTTGCCGCGATGAATGAGGAATATGCACGATGGGTGGGCGATCATCGTCCGGCCCGAACGACGGTCGAAGCCAAATTAGGCATCGAGGGCTTGTTGATCGAAGTCGATTGCATTGCGGCGGTTGATGCAACCTGACTTTTTGCTGACCGAGGCGGAAGCGGCCTTCTGCATTCACAAGAGTGACCTGCGGATCCGCCCGATCTGGCACCAGAAGGAAGGTCGCGTTCTGGCTCACATCTTCGTCTGTTTCCTGGCATACGTGCTGTGGAAGACGCTCGGCCAGATGTGCCAGCAAGCGGGGCTCGGCAACGAGCCGCGTCGCATTCGGAGGGAACTGGGCGACCTGGAAATAATGGACGTTGTCCTG
>CAUYYY010000177.1:0-4999 GCA_963577165.1 Planctomycetota bacterium
CAACCCCTTTGAGAAACTGGACCGGGGTGGCGAGAACCTGGGCAGGCGACTGATCGGTGTCATGACCGGAGCGAAGTAGACATGCGTTCATTATAGCGTTCGCGTGGCGGTTGTCACGGACTGGAAAAACGGGGACTGGCTCCCGAACCGTTGCGGAAATCTCAGAAATCAAGAACCGACGAGGGTGCCTGTCCCCCTTTTTTACCTTTTTTAACAGACTGCTACAGATACTTTTGATAGGCTGCGACGGCCAGTTCATCGACGCGTTCGTTTTCTGGGTGTCCGCTGTGGCCGGCAACCCGGGTATAGGTAACAGAGTGTCGGCTGATGAGTTCATCAAGCTGCCGCCAGAGTTCCTCGTTTTTGATAGCCGCCCAGCGACCTTTCTCCTTGCGCCGCCAGGCGTTGGCCTTCCACTTGGGAAGCCACTCGGTCATCCCCTTGCCGACATAGACGCTGTCGGTGAACAGCTCCACGGTGGAGTTGCGCCGGATCGCTTCGAGACCGCGAATCACGGCGGTCAGCTCCATCCGATTGTTCGTGGTGTTCGGTTCGCCGCCCGAGGATTCGAGCTGCTTGCCCGAGAGCGGATGCCGCAAGAGGAACGCCCAACCGCCGGGACCCGGGTTGCCGCTGCACCCACCGTCGGTAAAGAGATGAACGGCGGCCGTTGTCGAATCGGAATCGTTGGGCATGGGAGTCGAAGAGTCGAGGAGTCAAAGAGTCAAAGAGTCGAAAAGTGAAAGAGTTGAAGAGTTACCTTCTTTCTTCCTTTGCGTCTTTGCGCCTTTGCGTGAGTATTTCTTGGGTGGCGGCAGGGACGTGGGAACCATCGCCATCGTGTTGTGTATTGTGCGCGATCTGCAATGATTCCGCACCAGCCAATGCATCGAGGCTATCGGTCAGCTCCGAATCGAGTGGTGGCTGCTCCTTGCGCCGCCAGGGAAGACAAACGGTAAAGGTACTGCCTTTTCCCAGCTCGCTATCGAGCGAAACTTCTCCGTCTAATAACCGGCACAATTCCTTGACGATCGACAGGCCCAAACCGGTGCCCGTGTACTCGCGGGTCATGGCGTTTCCGCCGGCGAGGACCGTGGTGCCTTGCCGGAACTTTTCGAAGATGACGGTTTGATCTTCTTCGGTGATTCCGACCCCTGTATCGGCCACGACCAGCGCCAGATCACCATTCGCGTTTTTCTCCGCACTGACCGTAATCCGCCCTCCCTCGGGCGTGAATTTGATGGCATTTGAGAGCAGGTTGCCCAAGATTTGTTGAACTTTGGATTGATCTTGGTATAGAGCCGGCAACTTCGCATCGACATCATAATCGAGGTCGATGTTTTTTCGTTCGGTAAGTGGCCGGGCCATGTCGCACTGCGCTCCGATGACCGCCTTGATCTGGAACTCGGAGAGACGCACTTTCATTTTGCCGCTTTCGATCTTGGCCAGGTCGAGAATATCATTGATCATTTCGAGCAGCATCCGCCCGCTACGCTGAATATTTTCAACATAACGATGTTGTTTATCGTCGAGCGACTGGATCGAACTCAGCACGTCGCTAAACCCGATAATGCTGTTGAGCGGGGTGCGGAGTTCGTGGCTGACCGTGGCCAGGAAGTCACTTTTCAGACGGTTCATTTGGTACAACCGCATGTTGGCCTGAGCCAACTGGTCGACCTTCTGGTCGAGATTGTCGTTGACACCTTGGAGCTCATTCTGAGCCTCGACCATGTGCCGCATCATGCGATTGAACGCATTGCCCAGATCTTCGAATTCGTCGCCGGTGCTGATCTCCGCCCGTTGCTGAATGTTGCCGCGAGAAATCTCGTCGCTGACTTCTCGAAGATGCGTCAATGGTTTCACGATGACGTGTTTGACAATGACATAGAGGGCAACCATCGCCAAGAAGACGGTGACAACCGCGCTCGTAATGAGCACGGCTCGGTTAGCGTTTTGTGCTTCCGCCGTTTCCATGTAGGGAATGGTGACGCGTGCTACGGCCATGAGGTCGCCCTCACGCAAATGAAAGTTTTTCACCTTGCCGACGGGTCCCGTGTGGCAGAAAAGACACCCCTCAGTGGCAAAGATGGGCGCGTAGTACTCGAACGCTTCCTTCTTGTCATTCGTCCGAAAACTGAAAGTGATCGCCTGATCATCTTTCAACACACCAGAACCCTCACGTTCCCACTTCGCGAGCAGATCACGCTCGTAATCATCCGCGGGCGGATCGTAACGTTTCGGATTTATCTCGGGATCCTGTGGCAGGATGACCTGCCAATCGATATTGTCCGCGCGAATATCCTTGATGATTTTGGTAGCAGTATCTTCTTTCTTCGAAGTATCTTTGTAGGTATCCCACGACACAAAGTGTAGTTCCATGAGACCTGTAGTAGCAAATCGCTTTGCAACGACTTCATACACCAACGCGTCCGTTCGTGTACCGTACCACCAAAAGCTGCCCGTAATGAGCACGAGCAAAGACGACCCAAACATCAGCCGAAGTTTTCGGCCGAGGCTCGACTCGCCAAGAACGCGTTGGATGGGATGGTAGGCCATTGAGGCGGATTCCGTGCAGTTTCTGGGAACTTATTCACTTGCATTCTACGGCAGTTGCGCGGCCGTGTCCAAGAGCAAAGGGGAAGAGAGTCAAGAGCAACGAGCGGAGAGCAGACGTGTGCGGCTCGGCTCTCGACCCTTGTCCCTCGACCCTTGTCCCTCTTCAAAGCATTTCGACCGGATCGACGTCGGCGATCCATTGGACTTCGGCGGGCGTTTTGAGATCGGCTTTCACCTGACGGACGATCGATCGCAGATGATCGTCGTCGGCCGATTGTGCCTGGATATGAAATCGATAATCGCCGCGCAGCTTTTGGATCGGCGCCGGTGCCGGACCGAGAATGCGAACGTCGGCGGTCACTTTCTGCGTGCGGTTCTCATCGGACGAAGCTGTCTTGCCAGCCGTTTGCCGTAGCGTGTCGGCCAGGTGTTGGGCAAAGACTCGTGTTTGCTCTTCGACCCGGCCGCGAATGACCAGCCGGACCATCGAGGAAAACGGCGGATAGCCGAGCGACTCGCGTATCGGCAACTCGTAGCGGGCAAACGCGTCGTAATCATGGCGGACCGAGGCGAGAATCGACGGGTGATCGGGGCTGAATGTTTGGACGAGTACGCGGCCGCCTTGCTTGCCACGCCCGGTCCGGCCGGCAACCTGGGTCACCAGTTGAAATGTTCGCTCGCCGGCTCGAAAGTCGGGCAGATGTAGCGCTGTGTCGGCATTGATGACCCCGACCAGTGTGACGTTGGGAAAGTCGAGTCCCTTGGCAATCATTTGGGTCCCGAGAAGGATCCGTACCTCGCCGGCTCGAAATTGATCCAACGCATTTTCATGACTGCCCGGCTTTCGCATGCTGTCGCTGTCCATGCGAAGACATGTCTGGCCGGGAAAACGGGCTCGCACTTCCGCCTCAAGACGTTGCGTGCCGAGGCCGCTGTAGCGAATGCCCGAGAATTGACAATCGGGGCACTCGGTCGGCGTGGGCGCGTGGTAGTCGCAGTAATGGCAGATGGCCGCTTCGCCCTGGCGGTGATGAGTAAGCGCAATATCGCAGTCGGGACACGAGACAACGTGACCACACGCGGGACATTGGATGTGAGTGGAAAAGCCGCGACGGTTTAACAGCAGAATGACTTGCCCACCGTCGGAAAGCGCCTGGTCCATGGCCCGATGCAGCGGACGGCTGATGGCGCCGCGATGAGCACGGTCACGCGATTCGCTCCGCAGGTCGATCGTCACCACATCGGGCATCGGGCGGCCGAGAACACGGCGAGGCATCTCGATAAGGCGGTAGGTACCCTCCACTGTGCGTTGCCAGCTCTCGAGCGACGGTGTGGCCGAACCGAGAACCAGCGGCACGTTCTCGTCCAACGCTCGCCACTGGGCCACGTCACGTGCATGGTAACGCGGGGCCGTCGACTGTTTGAACGAGGATTCGTGTTCCTCGTCCAGCACGATCAGACCCAGGTTGGGAGTCGGAGCGAAGACGGCGCTTCGGGCACCGACAACCACTTGCACCTGGCCGGCGGCAATCTGCTGCCAATGCCCATGTCGCTCGGCATCGCTCAGATGGCTGTGCAGCACGGCGACCGAATCGAAGCGGCTGCGGAAGCGTTCGCGGGTTTGCGGCGTAAGGCTGATTTCCGGCACGAGCACGATCGCCTGACGTCCGAAGCTCACCACCTGCTCAATCGCCTGAATGTAAACTTCCGTCTTGCCGCTGCCGGTAACGCCGTACAGTAAGACCGTCTGGTGCTGGCGCGATTGGAGCGAGCGGGTTATCGCATCGAGGGCCTGCTGTTGGTCGCCGTTGAGCTCGAGCGGCGTTTGACGCTCAACAGGAACCTCGGCCTTGCCAAACTGTTGCACGTCACACGACTTGGCCTCGATGAATCCTTTCTTCCGCAGCGCCGTGATCGGTCCTGCCGTACAGCCACACATTTTCGCCAACTGGGCGGCGGAGAGCGGGCGGCGGCGGCTGGCAAGCGTCGCGAGTACTTGCTGCTGTTTGTCCGGAAGCCGCTGTTTGTCCGAAAGTTCATGTTGCGGAATCTTGGCCGCGATCTCACTCGCAACGGTCAGCAGCGTTACCCGACGGATGCCGGCGCGGCTTCGCACGCCAGCCGGCAGCACCGCATCGAGCACCAGACCCCAGGAACACAAATAATGCTCGGCGATCCAGCGAGTCAGCCGCAGCATGGAAGGAGAGAGCAGACTCTGGCGGTCGAGAACGCGACGGACCGACTTCAAGCGACGAGACCCGATCGGGCGACTGCCAAGCTCGGCACAGTAGCCTCTCACCAATCGGTTCGCACGTCCCAGAGGAACGTCAACGCGGCATCCGACTTGAAGCTGATCGGCCAGTTCGTCGGGCACGAGATAATCAAACTCGCCTTGGAATCCCTTGGCCGGAACAACCGTTGCGATCAACTGCTGACTTTCGTC